>JBPCPR010000321.1:0-11419 GCA_050998925.1 Gaiellaceae bacterium | reverse complement strand
GTCGAACTCTCTCTGGGCGATCACCTTGTCCAGGAGACCGCCGGCGATCGTCCGCGTGTAGTCCTCGTACTCCTTCACCTTGCTGCGCGTGAAGGCGTAGCTGACGAGCTTGCGGAGGCGGGTATGGTCGGGCGGATCGGTCTCGATCAGCGACTGGCGCGCGGCGAGCTGGTCGGGCTCACGGTCTTCGAGCGCGATGTGCCCGACCTGCGACGAGAACGTCTCGTGGTCCTTCCCCACCGATAGGACGTCGGCATGCTTCGTCAGGAGCCAGAAGCCGTCGCGGGTCCCGGGCCAGGGATGCCAGTGCACGGGATCGTGCTCGCGGAGCGCCGCGAGCGTCTCGTGCGGAACACCCGACGCATAGACTCGCGGGCTCGCCACGTCGACGTTGGCGAGGTCGTCATGGACGACTGTCATCTCGTGCTCCTGCCTCCTGGTCCTCTCGCGACCTGCTTCTCTGCCACACGGCCCAAACCGAGCCAAAGCGCGCCTGTCGAGGCCACGTGGCGGATCATCGCATCTCGTGCACGCGCGGGCCTGCGCGCGGCGACGGCGCGGAAAATCTCGTGGTGCTCCCGGTCGGCGAGCTCGACCACGGGCTCCGGCACAGGGAGGAGCTTGGCGAGCCGGTACACCTCACCCCGCACGCCGGCGACCTGCTCGACGAGCCGGCGGGACCCGGACGCGTCGGCGAGGATGAGGTGGAAGAGCGCGTCCCGCTCGCTCCAGGGATCGAAGTCGCGGATCTGGTCCATCTCCCCTGTGAGCGCCTCGAGGAAGTCGATCTGCTCTTGTGTGGCCCGCTCGGCGGCGAGCCACGCCGCGCCTCCCTCGACGACGCGCCGGTAGTCGACCAGGTCACGAAGCTCGTCGGCGCTCGCCAGGGGCCCGTCCTCCAGCACTCCCCCGGCGGACCCCTCCGCGTTCACGTAGGTGCCCCCGCCGCGGCCCCGGCGGGTCTCGACCAGGCCAGCGCTGCGGAGGATCCCGAGCGCGCTCCGGAGGGTGACCGGCGAGATCCCGAGATCGACGGCGAGCCGGCTTTCGGGCGGGAGGCGATCACCGGGGCGGAGGAGCCCCATGCCGATGGCCCGGCCGAGCCGGGCCACGGTCTCGGCGACGGCGCTGCCCTGGCGGACCGGCGTATAGACGGCCTGCTCCAGCAGGCGCCGGAGCGGCTCGGCGGTGACGACCGTCATCCCTGCTCGCCTTCCGGCGCCTCCTCGGCCACCGCCAGGATCATCTCCTCGAGCTCGTAGCTTCCGTGCGCCTGGCGGACGTGGGCGTTGACAGCCTCGACGAGCGTATCGTCCGACTCGCCGGTCACGAGCTCGCCGCAGCCGACCTCCAGGCACTGCCAGCTCCGCGCCATCGCTCGGCTACCCAGCCTCCACGCCGACCACGAAGTCGATCTCCGGGTCGAGAATCTGGTCGACGAGCGACTGGTCGGGCGTGATCCCCATCTCCCGGCAGCGATTCAGGTAGTGACGCGCCTTCTGGCGCTGGTACTTGTCGAGCTCGAGGCCGGGCACGTTGCGCTGATACTCGAGCATCCCGACCGCGTTTCCCCGGTACTCGTCGATCACCTCGTGCACGAGCGCCTCGTAGGAGGGAGTCTTCTCGATCAGGAAGCGACAAGCCTGCGTCCCGAAGGTGATGTGGCGCCCCTCGTCGGAAAGGATGTTCTTGAAGCCCTGGCGCAGCGCGGGAAGCGCGGCCCAGAGCTCGGTCGTGTCGATCACGATCTCGTACGACGGCATCGTCAGCACGCCCTCGACCCAGGTGCAGTAGAGCGTCGCGAACCGGATGAAGGCGCGCTCGATCGACGCCTCGTCACCAGATTCGACGGCGGCGGTCAACTGCTTGCCGTACTTCGGCAGGCCCTCGTAGACCGGCTCGCCGACCGTGAAGCGGCCGCTCGGGTCGACAGTGTGGTCGCGGAGCGGCCAGTGGCGGGCCTTGTCGTCCGGGCTCAGAAGGCCCGCCACCCGGGCGTGCCAGAGCGTGAAGAACTCGGAGTGACGGGCCTCCTCGAGCATGAAGGTCGCGAGAAACATGACCCAGTCGAAGCGACGGAGTGCATGCGCCGCGCCGAGCATCGGCAGAAGCTCGTCGGTCACTTCCTGCTCGCCGGCCTCGAAACGGACGGTGATTGTCGCGATGCCGTCGCGCTGCGCGTCCGTCAGCCGCTCCCAGTCGGCCCGGTCGGCCTCGTAGTCGAGCTGCTTAGCGTCCCAGACCTTCCGGGTCGCTTTCTCGTACTTCCGGTAGATCGGTCCCGCCATCACTTCCGGGTCGAGCCGGAAGCGGGTCTCCACCGGCCTCGCCTCGGCGAACGTCGCCACTCGCGCCTCCCTTCGCGGAGAAAGCGATAATAGATAAGACCGTACGTTTAGGGAGTGAGCACGATGCGCCCACGGGCTTGTCCGCCCCGGACGAGATCATGCGCCTCCTGGGCCCGTTCGAGCGGCATCGTGTCGATCGTGTACTCGAACCGCTCCCGGTGCGCGAGCTCGATCAACTCCGCCAGCTCGTTGCGCGAGCCCCAGATGCTGGTGAGGAAGTGGGCCTCGTGCGGCACGACCCCGAGCCCGAACGGAACTCGACCGCCGAAGAGGCCGATCACGATCGCGACGCCCTGACGGTCGACGAGCCGAGCCGCCTGCGCGAGCGAGTCGTCCGACCCGACGAAGTCGAGGACGGCGTCGTAGGGCCCTTCGAGCTCCGCCGGGACGCCGGACTCCTCGGCCCCGAGCTCGAGCGCCCGTTCCCGCTTCTGCGCCGAGGGGTCGCCGGCATGGACAGCCGCGTCGGTCAGAAGCCTCAGGTACTGGATGCCGAACTGCCCCAAGCCGCCTGCGCCCAAGACAAGCGCGCGCGAGCCCGGACCGAGCCATGGGCGTGCGTGCTTGACCGCCCGGTAGGGGGTCAGGCCACCGCAGCCGAGCGGAGCAGCTTCCACCGGATCGAGATCGCCGATCGGGTAGAGAAAGCGCCGCGAGGGGACGAGCACGTATTCGGCATAGCCGCCGTCCTGGAACAGGCCGGCCTCTTGCGCGTCCGGGCAGATCATCTCTTCCGTCCTGGCGCAGAAACGGCATTCACCGCATCCCCACGGGGTGTAGACGAGCACGTTGCCGAGCTCCTCGTCCTCGCCTACGATCTCGTGGCCGAGGACGAGCGGCAGCGGCGAGTCGAAGTAGTTCTCAGCGACGTGGAGATCGGAGTGGCAGACGCCGCAAGCGAGCACGCGGACGACGGCCTGATCGCCGTTCGCGGGCGACGGCACGGGACGCTCCTCCACCTCGAGTGGCTCGTTGAAGGAGTGAAGAACGACTGCGCGCATGGGCGAGAGCGTTAGGATAATCGCCCCCTGGTACCGGGGAAAGGGAATGACGGTCACCCACGCCGAAACCAACGTCGAGGCCGCCAGGGAGCTCATGGACGAAAGCGGCGTCCACACCGTCGAGTGCATGTTCGCCGACACGTGGGGGATTCCACGCGGCAAACGCCTTTCGACCAAGCACTTCCTCTCGACCGCGGGCGGCTCCGGCTTCGGGATGGCGAACGTCGCCTTCACGTGGGACATGCACGGGGTGATCTTCTCGACGCGGTTCGTGAACGACGAGACCGGCTACCCGGACATGCACATCGTCCCGGACCTGTCGACGCTCCGCGTGGCCGCGTGGCGGGGCGGGACGGCCTTCTGCATCTGCGACACCATCGATCCGGCGACGCACGAGCCCGTCGCGCTCGACGGGCGCGCGATCCTGCGAAGAGCCGTCGAGCGCATCCGGGCGCAGGGATACGAGCCGGTCGCGGCGACCGAGCTCGAATTCCACCTCTGCACGCCCGATTGGGAGCCGTTCTACACGGGCGCCCACTGCTACTCGATGGCGAAGGGCTCGGAGGTGGAGCCGGTGGCGAGCGACATCCAGCGCCGCCTCGAGGCCTCCGGGATCATGGTCGAGGCCTGGAACGTCGAGTACGGGCCCGCCCAGGTGGAGGTGAACCTCGGTCATGACTCGCCGATCGAGATCGCCGACGCGACGGTCGTCTTCAAGTACGTCGTCAAGCAGACGGCGCAGGCGCACGGCCTGCGGGCGACGTTCATGCCGAAGCCGTACATCACGGAGGCGGGCAACGGCCTGCACATCCACCAGAGCCTGCTCGGCGAGGACGGTCGGAACGCCTTCGCCGAGGAGGACGACGAGTCGCCACTTCGCTCCACGTTGATGCGGCGCTACCTGTCAGGCCTGCTCGCGCACCAGGTCGAGCTCCAGGCAGTCAACTGCCCCACGATCAACTCCTACAAGCGAGTCGAGGACTATTCCTTCGCGCCGACGCAGGTCAGCTGGGGCCTCGACAACCGGCTCATCGCGGTGCGCTCGGTCGTCGAGCAGGGCCAGGCGACCCGACTCGAATGTCGGTGGGCCTCGGCCGACGCGAATCCCTACCTCGTGCTGGCCGGATGCCTGGCTGCCGGCGCAGACGGGCTCACCAACGATTTCGATGTCCCCCCCATGGTGACCGGCGACCCCCATGTCGACGCCTCGCTGACCCGGCTCCCCACACAGCTCGCGGAGGCGCTGCCCGCGCTCGAGCAGAGCGCGTTCGCGCGCGACCTCTACGGCGACGTCTTCGTCGACGTCTACCTCGTGATGCTCCGGCACGAGCTCGAGCTCTTCGAGCGGCACGTGAGCGACTGGGAACGCGAGCGCTATCGCGAGGTCATGTAGCGAGGAGCTCTGCGAGGAGACCGTCGATCCACTCGGTCTCGGCGGCGGTGATCCCCCAGGCGTAGTGCCCCCAGACGCTCTCGAGGACGCAAAGCTCGGCGTCGGGGATCGCGCGCTGCTCCGCCTCGCAGTCGGCCGCGGGAAACCAGCGGTCGTGCGAGAAGGGGACGACGACGGTCCGGGCCAAGATGCGCCGAAGCGCGGCGGGAAGGTCGCCGCCCGCGTGGCGTGAGACGTCGGCGCGACGCCACTTCCCGAGTTGGCAGAGGAGATCGGCAGGCTCGAAGCTTCCGTAGTCCTCCTCAAAGAGGCGCGTGACGAGGTCGGCAACCGACTCGAACCCCGCGTCGCGCCAGGCCTCTTGGCGGAAGAGCTCCGCCGAGAGCCCGGTAGCCGCCCAGAAGTGCGCGTGCTGCTTCGTACCGCCGGTGTGAAGAGCCTCCTCCGACGCCGAGACGAGGAGCTCGTTCGCAGGCGTCGTCCAGGCGAAGCCGGCGAAGGCGGCGAGACGGCGTACGGCCTCCGGGAAGCGCACCGCCCACTCGTACGCCTGCTGCGCGCCCATCGAGAACCCGGCGACCAGCTCCAGGCGCTCGATGCCGAGCCCCTGCGTGACGAGCCGGTGCTGCGCCGCCACGTCGTCGCCGATCGTGAGCTCGGGGAACTCCCCCGCCGTCAAGCTCGGCGAGGACGAGAGACCATTGCCGAACTGGCCGGGACACACCACGAACCACCGCTCCGGGTCGAGTGCTCGGCCCGCCGCGATCCAGCCGTCCAGGGAGGCCGGCGTTCCCGAATACATATGCGGGAAGAGAATTGCGTTGTCGCGCGCCACCGAGAGCGTTCCTTGCGTGCGGTAGGCGAGGCGAGCGTCGGCAAGCGTTCCGCCCAGCTCGAGCTCGAGCTCGCCGAGCTCGAAGACGTGGTCGGTCGGCACGAGCTAGGACAGACCGTGCCAGTCGTGCATGTGTCCCCGGACATGCGCTGGCAACGCTTCCGGCGGGTAGTAGCGGTCGTAGAAGTCGACGTCGAGGTGCGCGGCCTGGTACCAGACGGTCATGAGAAACGGGTCGATGGTCGCAGGGAAGCGTCCGTAGGTATCCCAGATGTAGCGGCAGAGCGTCTTCGTCGCTTCGACCGCCTCATCCGACGGCCTCGGCACGGCGCGCGCGATCTCGGAAGAACGCCACGGAACCTGCTGCTTCTCGGGCGCGGAGAAGATACCCGTGTCGCCCCAGCGTAGATCCAGCACGTGGTCGACGGCCGCGTCCATGTCGGCGCGAAACGGCGGACAGGCGCCCTCGAAGACCCCTTCGAGCCCGACGGGGATCTCCTCGCCGGCGCCGACCGGAGCGTCGTCGGGCACCGTGTGGAAGGTGAAGCCGAGCGAGCCACACGGGCCTTCGCCGCCGATTCCGTGCCAGTGCTTCTCGCCGCCGAGCGTCACGCGACCCTTCCCGCCGGAAAACGGATGACCGCCGATTCCGAGCGCCTGCGTGGCGATCATCAGGTTCTCGACGACGAGCCCCTCCTCGACGCCATTCATGTCGACCATCTGCCAGCGCTCGAAATCCCAGAGGTCGACCGGGTGGGCCGGATCCAGCAGGCCCGAGTCGACGAACGGTCGGAGTGGGTCGTTTCCGAGCTGCTTGTCGACGACGTAGTACCCATGCGGCCGGTCGAAGTAGAGGAGCATCGCGGAGATGCACTGGCGGGTCACGTCGGAGACCGGGATGAAGACCGTCGCGCCCTCCGTGTTGATCAGCCACTCGTTGAACTTGAAGAGGTTGGGCCGCCGGCGCGGAATCTCGAGGCGCCCGTCCTGGAGCCTGAGTGCCCGGCGGTAGAGCTCGTGGCGGTCATCCTGCGTCTGGAGCTGGAGGTAGCGTTCGGGCTTGACATCGCGCTGCGGAAGCACGAAGACGCCGTCGTCGTTTGTCCAGAAGAGCTCGGTTCCGTGGATCGCGAGCGGGCTCGGGAAGCTCCGTCCGGTGAAAGACGCGAGCTTGTCCGCGCCGGTCGGCTCGCCATCTTCGGTGGTGAAGGGCCACTCCTCGCGGACGACGCCCGTGATGCCCGTGGCCGCCGCAACGAGGATCGCCTCCTCCTCGTAGGCGAGCGGGACGGGCTCCTTCTCGGAACGGAACGCGAGCGGGCCGGTCAGCTCGGCTCCGAGCGCGAAGCGGCGGGCCCGACGGGTGAAGATCGCCTCGAGGGCAGGAAAGGAGAACGCCGCTTCGAGCGCCCCGGGGCGGATGGCAGGACGCGCGCTCTTCGTTGTAGCAGCCATGAGCCGGATCTCCTCAAGCTCGACTCTATACCGGAGTCTCGACTAGCGTCCAGGCTCGTGCAGGCAATCCTCGTCATCGAGCAGGAGCACTCCCTCAGGGGCCTGGGGCTGCTCGGCGAGCGGCTCGACGCCTCCGGCATGCCGTACCGGAGCCTGCGCGCCTGGGACGAGCAAGTCGAGGATGTCGACCCACGCGATTTCGCCGCGATCATCCCGCTGGGTGGCAATGCCCATGCTTGGGACGAGGACGGCATCCCGCTCCTGCGCGCCGAGCGGCTCCTGCTTCGGGACGCCGTCGATGAGGGCGTGCCCGTGCTCGGTATCTGTCTCGGCGCCCAGCTTCTCACGCGGGCGCTCGGTGGCGACGTCCGGACCGCTGCCGAGCCCGAGATCGGCTGGGTCGACATCGAGCCGACGGAGGAGGCCGCGGACGATCCCGTCTTCCGCCATCTCACGAACCCGACCGGCGTCTACCAGTGGCATCACGACGTTTTCGAGCTCCCTGCCGGCGCCAAGCTGCTCGCGAGGAGCGTGCTCGCTCCGAACCAGGCCTTCCGCGTCGAAGGCGCCGAAGCGTGGGGCATCCAGTTCCATCCGGAAGCGACACCGGACCTCTGGGAGCTCTGGATCGCCAGGCATCCGGAGGAGGTTCGCGAGGCCGGCGTTGACGTCGATGCTCTCCGCGCGTCGGTCTACCGAGGGGCCCAAGAGTCCCTACCGGCACGGACTGCGATCTTCGACGCGTTCATCGACGTCGCGCGCACCCGATGCCGCGCATAGCGATCCTCGGTTGCGCGACGGGCATCGGCGCCGCCGGCGCGCGCCTCCTCGCCGAGCGGGGCGACGACCTCGCGCTGGGCGACGTGAACGGGCCCGTGCTGGAGGCGCTCGCGGCCGAGCTCGGCGCAAGAGCCTTCGTCGTCGACGCGGTCGACCCGAACGCCGTGCGCGGGTTCGTCAACGAAGCGGCCGACGCTCTCGGTGGGCTGCATGCCGCGTGGTCGAACCTCGGCGTCCAGATCGCCGGCACGGCCGAGACGGTCAGCGTCGAGGAGCTCGACCGCTCCTGGGCGATCAACGTTCGCGCGCACGCCGTCCTTTGCGGGGCGGCCGTACCGCATCTGCGCGCCGCCGGCGGCGGCGCGATCCTCGTCACCGCCTCGAACTCGGCGCTCCTCTCCGAGGCCGGCATGCTTCCGTACGCGGTGACCAAGGCCGCAGCCGTCGCGCTCGCCCGCCAGGTTGCGCGAGACTTCGCCGCCGACGGAATCCGGGTCAACGCCCTTTGCCCCGGCTGGGTCGACACGCCCTTCAACGAGCCGGCCTGGCGAGCCTACGGCGGGCGGGAGCAGTTCCTCCAGGCCGTGCCGGACCTGGTTCCGCTGGGCCGGATCTCCAAGCCCGAGGAGATCGCGCGCCTCGCAGCCTTCCTGCTCTCGGACGAGGCGGCTTACGTCACCGGCCACGCGTTCGTCGCCGACGGCGGCGAGCTGCTTATTTGAGCTCGATTTCGACGAAGACGACGTCGGCCTCGCCCACGTTCACGACGTCGTGCTCGATCCCCGCCTGCCGTGCGTAGGCCTGCCCTGCCACCAATTCGGATTCGGTCGCCCCGTCAGCCGTGTCGAGCTGCAACGTGCCGCCGACCACGGGCACGACCACGTAGTCGTACTCGTGGCGGTGCCAGCCAGTCGCCTCGCCGGGCGCGAACCGCCACTCGGTCACGCGAACCCGCTCGTTGTCGACCTGGAGCGTCGACGTCGCCGGCGGACGACTCACCGTGGCGAGTTTACACTTGGATCGTGAGCGCTTGGACGAGCGTGGGATCCGCCGACGGGCGTCCGTCTCTCGATGTCGTGACCGTCGCTGGACTCGAGATAGCGCTCGCGAAACTCGACGACGGCTCCTGGGCGGCGTTCGACAACACCTGCACGCATGAGGAGTGCCCGCTCTCCGAGGGCGACCTCGATGGGGAGCGGATCGTCTGTTACTGCCACAGCTCGGAGTTCAACGTGCGGACGGGCGAAGTCCTGGAAGGGCCTGCCGACGAGCCGATCAGCGTCTACGAAGTCCGCGTCGACGGCGGCGAGCTCCTCCTGCGGGTGAGCTCGTGATCACCGTCGCCGCACCCTCGCTCGCCGATATCGACCTGACCGACTTGGATCGGTGGGAACAAGGCGTCCCGCATGACTGGTTCGCGCTCCTCCGACGTGACGCGCCGGTCTACTGGCAAGACGAGCGCCGCGGCCGCGGCTTCTGGTCGCTCACGCGCTACGACGACGTGCTCGCCGCCTCGAAGGACCACGAGACATTCTCGGCGGAAGCCGGGGGGACGTCGCTTATGGACCTCACGCCGGAGCAGGTCGAGTCGCGCATGTCGATGCTGGACGCGGACCCGCCGAAGCACACGCGCGTGCGGAATATCGTCAACAAAGCGTTCACCCCGCGGGCGGTCAACGCCTACGAGGGACGGATCCATACGATGTTCCGGGACGTGCTCGGCGAGGCGTTCGTCGAGCCCGAGCTCGATTTTGTGGATGCCGTCGCCGTCGAGCTGCCGATGCGAGTCCTGTGCGAGCTCATGGGCGTCCCGCTCGAGGACCGCCGCTACCTCGTCGGGCTCGGCAACCGGATGCTCGGCAATACGGATCCCGACCACGCCGGGGAGTACGTGGCCGACCAGGCCGACCTCTCGCGCTACGCCCACCTGCCGTTCTCGAGCCCGGCCGCCCCGGAGATGTTCGCCTACGCGAACCAGCTGGCCGCCGAGCGCCGCCGCCGTCCGGGAGAGGACCTGACGACGAGGCTCATCCAGGCCGACGTGAACGGCGACCGCCTTACCGAGCACGAGTTCGACCTCGTCTTCCTCCTGCTCGTTACGGCCGGCAACGAGACCACCCGGCACGCGATGTCGAACGGCCTCCTGGCGCTGCTCGAGCATCCAGAGGAGCGTGACCGGCTGCTCGCCGACCCCGGACTCATTCCGACCACGGTCGAGGAGATCCTCCGCTGGACACCGTCGTTGCTCCACTTCCGTCGCACTGCGACACGCAACATCGAGCTCGGCGGACAGGGAATCCGCGCCGGGGACAAGATCGCCCTCTGGTACGTCTCG
This sequence comes from Gaiellaceae bacterium, assembly GCA_050998925.1. GTDB lineage: Bacteria > Actinomycetota > Thermoleophilia > Gaiellales > Gaiellaceae > DASQGA01. The sequence continues at coordinate 1,272 of JBPCPR010000321.1, read as the reverse complement.
GGAAACCGGGACCAGGAACAGTTTCCGGACGCCTCGCGCTTCGACGTCGGCCGCGAGCCCAACAAGCACCTCGCCTTCGGGCTCGGCAGCCCGCACTACTGCCTCGGCGCGCACCTCGCGCGCCTCGAGCTCCGCATCTGGCTCGAGGAGATGCTTCCCACGCTTGCCCGCATCGAGCTCGCGGCCCCGCCGCGGCGCCTACGATCGAACTTCTTCCACGGCGTCAAGAGCGTGCCGATCCGCGTTCGCTAGGCGGAGCCACCGCCAGCAAAGAGGCGACTCGTGCTGGTTGCTTCGGCCATGCCTGCACGCTCGCCTCGACCGTCGGCAGCTCGCGCGGCGCGCCCATGACAAACCCTTCATAGCCCTTCGCCACGACCGCTTCGCACTCGCTCCTGTAGGCCCCGCAGCCCGCGACGTAGGGCATGAAGACCCGCGGCTTGCCCGGGATGTTCGCGCCGACGTACCACGAGTTTGCGACCGGATAGAGGGTCGCGTCGGCGAGCTCGTTGACGTGGTCCAGCCACGCGTCCTCCGCCTCGACTGTCGCCTCGACGCGGTCCAGCCCGCGCTCGGCCAAGTGGGCAATGCAGTCCACGATCCATTCGACGTGCTGTTCGATAGAAACCACCGTGTTGCTGAGCACGGACGGGCTGCCGGGGCCCGTCACCATGAACAGATTCGGGAAGCCGGCGCAGGCGAGCCCGAGGCACGTGCGCGGCCCCTCGGACCACTTCTGGCGCAACGTGAGGCCGCCCGTGCCGCGGATGTCGATGTCCAGCAGCGGGCCCGTGATCGCATCGAAGCCGATCGCGAAGACGATGCTGTCGACCTCGTACTCGGCGTTCGCGGTTCGGATGGCGCGCGGGGTGATCTCCACGATCGGCGAGCGACGCAGGTCGACGAGCTCGACGTTGTCTCGGTTGTACGTCTCGTAGTAGCCGATGTCCACACACGTGCGCTTCGTCCCGATGTGGTGGCCGGGCGAGAGCGCTTCAGCAACCGCTGGATCGCGCACGACCTCGCGGATCCTCTCGCGCGCGAACTCCGCCGCGGTCGCGTTGGCCTCGGGATCGGTGAAGAAGTCGGTGAACGCGTAGGAGAGCGCGTTGATGCCACCTCGCTCCCAGCCGGTCTTGTACCTGCGCTGCCGCTCCTCCGGCGCGACCTCCAGCGCTGACTTCTCGGGCGCCGGGAAGGGCACGCCGGCGTCGGACTGCTCCGCATAGCGCCGGCGCTCTCGGTAACCGCGGATGGAGTCGCGTCCCTCGG
>JBPCPR010000245.1:0-4124 GCA_050998925.1 Gaiellaceae bacterium | reverse complement strand
CTTGAGCCGGACCACCGCGGCGAGATCACGCCCGCACGACTGGCGCGACCCGGCTCGACGTCCTACGGTCGGCTCGAGCTTCGGGACGCGGAGGGCGGCGTCGCCTGGACGAACCCGTTGTGGAGCTGAGCCGAGACCGCGCGCTCGCCGAGCTCTCCGAGCGGCGCTTCGACCTCCTGATCATCGGAGGCGGGATCATCGGGGCCGGCATCGCCTGCGAGGCCGCACGGCTTGGGCTGGCGGTGGCGCTGGTCGAGCGCGCGGACTTCGCATCCGGAACCTCCAGCGCGTCCTCGAAGCTCATTCACGGTGGGCTCCGCTACCTGCGGCTCGGAGACATCCGGCTGGTGCGGGAGGCCCATGCCGAGCGGCGGGCGCTCATGCAGGTCGTGGCGCCCCATCTGGTCCGGCGGCTTTCGTTCCTGATGCCGCTCTACCGGGGCGGACCGTATCGGCCGCGAACCATCCAGGCCGGGCTCTGGCTCTACTCGACGCTCGCGCGGGAACGCCTGGGAGGGCTCGTCCCGCCCGAGCGGGCACACAAGGCGGTTCCCGCGATCCGGCTAGAGGGCCTGCAAGCTTGCGGTGTCTACTCCGACTCGTGGACGAACGACAGTCGGCTCTGCCTCGCGAACGTGCGTGGCGCAGCCGAGGCGGGAGCGACGGTGGCCAACTACGTGGAGGTGCAGGAGCTCCGAGACGTCGAAGGCCGGATCCGGGGAGCCGCCGCGGTCGACTGCCTGACGGGGGAGGCGCTCACGGTTTCGGCACGGGCGGTCGTCAATGCCACCGGGCCCTGGGTCGATCGCGTGCGCCTGCTCGAAGACCCAGCCGCGGCGCCTTCCAGCCGCCTCAGCAAGGGCGTGCATGTGACCCTGCCGCTGCCGCAACCGTGGTCCGCGGCGCTGACGATCCCCCACGACAAGGTGCGAGTCTCCTTCGCCGTGCCATGGGAGGGAATGCTCCTGCTGGGCACGACCGACACGCTCTACGAAGGAGAGCCAGGAGACGTGGCCGCGACACCGGCCGACGTTCAGCAGGTCCTCGACGAGGCCTCGGTCGCGGTCGACCCCGGACTTCTCCGGCCCGGAGCGGTGCTCTCGACGTTCGCCGGCCTCCGCGTCTTGCCCGGCACCGGCCAGGACACCGCCAGCGCACGCCGGGAGACCGTGCTTCTGCCCGGCACCAAGGGGATGCTCTCCGTTGCAGGCGGCAAGCTCACCACCTACCGGCGCATCTCCCTGGAGGCGCTCGACGCTCTCGGGCCCGAGCTCGGGATCCACCGGCTCGATCGCTCTCCCAAGCCCCTCCCATGCGCGGCCGACCCGGGCCGGGCCGCAAGGCAGCTCGCACGGGAGTTCCCGCAGCTCCGGCACGACGTCCGCGCGCGGCTCGTCCACGCCTACGGAACGCTCGCCGCAGAGGTGCTGGCACCGGCGGCCGAGAGGCCGGCGCTCCTCGAGCCGCTTCATCCCGATGCGCCGGAGCTCGTGGCGCAGGCTGTCTACGCGCGGGCGGCCGAATGGGCCTGTACGCCGGAGGACGTGCTCAGGCGTCGCACGACCCTGGCGCTGCGCGGCCTGACCGTTGCAGACGTCTCGGGCGTAGAGTCTCGGCATGACGGAGCCGGTTGACCCGGGCGTCGACATCGGCCATGTCCATCTCAAGGTGGCAGATCTCGATCGCGCGCTCCGCTTCTACCGAGACGTGCTCGGCTTCGAGCTGCAGCAGCAGCTGGGCGACCAGGCAGCGTTCCTCTCGGCCGGCGGGTATCACCACCACATCGGCCTGAACACCTGGGAGAGTCGCGGCGGCTCGCTACCGCCTCGCGGGACGACGGGCCTCTTCCACGCAGCGATCCGCTATCCGACGCGGAAAGCGCTGGCCGACGCGCTCCGCCGCCTCTCGGACGCGGGCATTTCGCTCGACGGCGCCTCCGATCACGGCGCGAGCGAGGCCCTCTACCTCCGCGATCCCGACGGGAACGGGCTCGAGCTCTACTGGGATCGCCCCAGGGACGAATGGCCCCGGGACGCCGAGGGCCAGGTGGAGCTGTTCACCGGGCCACTCGACCTGCGAAGCCTCGTGGCCGAGCTCGGCTGAGCCTCCGCAACCTCACCCGAGGTTCAGGACGACCGTCTTCAGCTCCGTGAACGCGTCCATGGCGTGGCGGCCTCCGACCCGGCCGACGCCGCTCTTCGAGCCCGCACGGCCGCCGAACGGCAGATGGCTCTCCCAGTAGTTCGAGCCCTCGTTCACGTTCACCCAGCCGGCACGGGCCTCCTCGGCGAAGCGCAGCCCACGGCGCAGGTCCTCGGTGAAGATCGAGGCGAGCAGGCCGTACGGGCCGGAGTCGATGGCCGCGAGCGCCTCGTCCTCGCTCCTGATCGTCGAGATGGGCACGACCGGGCCGAAGGTCTCCTCCCGGGCCACATCCATATCGGAGCTGACCCGGTCGAGCACCGTCGCCTCGTAGTAGAGGCTCGTCGGGAAGCCGCCGGCGCGGGAACCGCCGACGACCACCTCCGCTCCCTGGCCGACGGCGTCCTCCAGGTGGCGATCCATTTTGGCGGCGGTCGGCTCGTTGTTCAGCGGGCCCATGGTTGTCTCCTCGGCGAACGGGTCCCCGAGGCGGATCTCGGCGGCGACCCGGGCCGTCAGCCGTCCCAGGAAGTCGGCGTGGACGTCCTCGTGGACGAGGAAGAGCTCGCCTGCGGTGCAGCTCTGGCCGGCGCAGAGGAACGAGGCGGTGAGGGTCGCCTCGACGGCAGCGTCGAGGTTCGCATCCTCCATGATGACCACCGGCCCGTTCCCGCCCATCTCGAGGAGCTGCGCCTTCCCGGCCGCGCGCTCGGCGACTCGATGCCCGGTCTCGATGGAGCCGATGAACCCGATCGCGTGCGTTCCCGGGTTGCCTGCGACCTCGTCTCCGACCTCGGCCCCCGGCCCGGTCACGAGGTTGAAGACCCCCGCGGGGAGCTCAGCGTCCACGATGCACTCGGCCAGCTTCACGGCGCAGATCGAGGTCGTCGGCGCCGGGACCCAGACGACCGTGTTGCCCGACGCCAGTGCCGGGGCGATCACTTCCGCCGGCATCGTGTAGGGCCAGTTCCAGGGGGTGATCACGCCCACCACGCCCCGTGGGACCCGGTAGGCGAGCACACGCTTGCCCGCGTCCACCGAAGGGGGCATCGAGCCCTCGAGGCGCCGGCCGTCGGCCGCGGCCATGCGCCAGTACTCGACCAGCTCGTCGACCTCGTCGTGAGCCTCCGCCCGCAGCGGCTTGCCCTGGTCGAGGCTGAGCGTCCGCGCCAGATCGTCGCGCCGCTCGCCCACGATCGCCGCCACCTGCTCCATCGCCTCGGCCCGCTCGAAGGCGGACCTGGCAGCCCAGTCGCGGGCGGCCGCATTCGCGGCGGCGATCGCGCGGCGGGCATCCTCCCGCGTCCCTTCGGGTACCGAGCCGATGGTTTCGCCCGACGCAGGGCTCGTCGCCGTCATCGTGGCGCCCGAGTCGCTCTCGACCCAGGCGCCTCCGATGTGCATCAGGTGATCGGCTCCCACCAGCGAATCATCTCACGGGCGCCGAGTCGCACAACGGGTCGGCTCACCCATCCGACGGGTCTTTCTCAAGTCCGGGGAGGCGCCGCCGATGGGGACAGAGGGGACTGGCGCGCCGGCCGTTCCGGGATCGCTAGCGTCGGGGGATCGAAATGCGCCGCACAATTCTGCTCATCTATGCGCTGCTCTTCGTCACGGAGTCGCTTCAGGCTGCGCTCGTGCCGCTCCTGCCTCGTTTCGCGCACGAGTTCGGCCTCTCCGACGTCGAGACGGGCTCGCTCCTGTCCGCGGCGACCCTGGCCACCGTCGTGATCGGCGTCCCGATCGGGATTCTCTCCGACCGCCTCGGGGCGAAGTCGCTCGCTGTCGCCGCAGCGTTCATCGTCGGAACGGCGGCCATCATGCAAGGCCTTCGCGCCGAACTTCGGCGTCCTCTTCGCGGGCCGGCTGCTCTTCGGGATCGGCTTCGGCATCGCCTGGACGGCCGGTGTCGTCGTCGTTTCGGGAGCGTCGAATGCACGCCGGGCCGTTGCTCTCGGTGGGCTCGTGACGGCGGCGAGCGT
>JBPCPR010000210.1:0-6043 GCA_050998925.1 Gaiellaceae bacterium | reverse complement strand
GTTCCTGGCTTCGTTGGCGGCAATCTGGAGGAGCCAGGGCCGGAACGCGGCCCCGCGCCGAAAGTGGCCGAGGGCGCGATAGGCCTTCACGAAGCCCTCCTGGGCAGCGTCCCGCGCCTCGTCCGCGGAACCCGCGACGAGGTAGGCCGTCCTGAATGCGATGCCCTGATAGGTGCGCACAAGCTCCTCGTAGGCGCGGATGTCCCCGCGCTTCGCCTGCTCGACGAGGTCGTTTTCCCCTTCCAGTGGCCGGCCCTCCACTACGGGTACTACACCGCGCCGCGGGACGTGGTTCCGCTGCCAAGATGTGGGCCTCGTGACACGTGCACGCCTGGTCGGACTAAACCACGTCGCGCTCCAGGTCGGGGACGTCGATGAGGCGCTCGCGTTCTACGGGCGGATCTTCGACTTCGAGCTCCGTGGCCGGAGTGCCCGCATGGCGTTCATCGACCTGGGCGACCAGTTCGTCGCGCTGGCCGCGGGCCAGGCGCAACCGCCCGACGAGCACAGGCACTTCGGCCTCGTGGTCGACTCGAAGCGGACCACGCGCGAGGCCCTCGTCGACGCCGGCGTCGAGGTGCTCCCGGGGCGGGGCCTCGACTTCCGGGACCCGTGGGGCAACGTCGTCGAAGTCGTCGAGTACTCGGAGATCCAGTTCACGAAGGAGCCGCGGGTGCTCGGGGGCATGGGCCTCACCGGGCTCGAGAAGTCCGAGCAGGCACTCGAGGAGCTGCGAGCCAAGGGCCTCGCGGACTGAGCGCGCCAAGCGGCCGATTGTATTCCCCCGGGGGACCCCCTCTAGTTACCCCCTGCAGTCAGCGTATTCCAGACTTTCGCGCCTGTGGCACGCAGGACGTGGCAGGAGTGTGTCGAGGCCGGGGTTCTGAGCTAAGTGACCGCCGCCTCGCCGAGGAGCGACTTTGCCTCGGCGAAGAAGTCGGCCTCGGGCCGGACCTTGAAGTCCGGTCCGAACGCGTAGGTTCGCGGCCCCTCCGAGGTCTCGATCGCGACGACGACCGGCGCCTCTCCCGGGTATTCACGCACGAGGTCGGCCAGGTTGCGCAGCAGGCCCGCGGGCGCCTTGCGAGCATCGACCTTGAGCCGCACCTCGGAGCGCTCGGGCGTCGCTTCGAATGGGGCGACTTCCATCGCGATCAGCTTCGTCTCCCCTTCCTGCTTGTGGTCGACGCGACCCTTGATCACGAGCACGCGATCCGCGTCGAGCAGATCGCGCAACGATGCGTAGACCGAGTTGAAGACCACAGTCTCGATCGACCCCGATAGGTCGTCGAGCCGCAGGAACACCATCGGATCGCCCTTCTTCGTGGTCAGCGCCTTGACGGCGCCGACGATGCCGCCCACCGTCACGATCTCTCCGTCCCGCCGGCGCTCAACCTCGGCGAGCTGGCAATCGACTCGGCGCTTCAAAGCGTCTTTGACGCTTTGAAGCGGGTGTTCGGAGACGTAGAGTCCGAGCGACTCTGTTTCATTGGCGAGGCGCTCATTTTTCTTCCCTTCCTTGGACGAAATGGCTGGGTGGTGCTTCGCCGCCATGCTGTCGGAGATGGTGGCTCCAGTATCCCCCAGGTCGAAGATCGAGCTCTGACCCGCCAGGCGGTCGGCCTGCTGGCGCCCGCCCGTACCGACGGCCTGCTCGAGGACGTTCCAGATCCCCATCCGGGTCGCACCGGTCGAGTCGAACGCACCGCACTTGACGAGGGACTCCAGTGCGCGCTTGTTGACCACCTGGGGATCGACCCGCTCGCAGAAGTCCCAGATCGCCTCGAACGGCCCGTCGGCGTTCCGCGCGGCGACGATCGCACGAACGGCGTTCTCCCCCACGTTCTTGACCGCGTTCAGACCGAATCGGATCTTTCCCTCCACGACTGCGAAGTCGGCCGCGGAGCAGTTGACATCGGGGGGCTCGACCATGATCCCCAGCTCCTCGCAGGCGGCGACGTACACCGGCACGCGGTCCTTCGTGTTCATGACCGACGAGATGAGCGCGGCCATGTACTCGGCCGGCCAGTTGGCCTTCAGGTAGGCGGTTCGGTAGGCGATCAGGGCATAACAGGCCGCATGTGACTTGTTGAAGGAGTAGTCCTGCGCCTGCTCCATGTCCTTCCAGAGCTGGTTCGCGACCGACGGCGTGACGCCGTTCTGGGCCGACCCCTCGAGGAACTTGTCCTTCAGGGAGGCCATCAGCGCGTGGATCTTCTTGCCGATCGCCTTCCGGAGATCGTCCGCCTCCGCCGGCGAGAAGCCGGCCAGCTGCTTGGCGATCTCCATGTACTGCTCCTGGTAGATACAGATCCCGTACGTCGGCTCGGTGATCGGCCGCAGGCGCTCGTCCAGGAAGTGCGGCTGCTCCGTTCCCGCCTTGCGCTTCGCGTAGACGGGGATGTAGCCCATCGGGCCCGGCCGGTAGAGCGCAACGAGCGCGATCAGATCCTCGAACTCGGTCGGCCGCACCTGCCGGAGCGCCTCCCGCATCCCCGACGACTCGAACTGGAAGACGCCGGAGGATTCCCCGCGCTGGAGCATGGCGTACGTCTTCGCATCGTCGAGCGGGATCGACACGATGTCGACACCCCCAACGAGCTCGATCGCTTTGTCGATCACGTCGAGGTTCCGGAGCCCGAGGAAGTCCATCTTCAGGAGCCCGAGCGCCTCCACGTCGCCCATCGGGAACTGCGTCACGACCTCCTGATCCGCCCCTTTCTGCTGGAGCGGGATGTAGTCGGTGAGCGGCCGGTCGCCGATCACGACGCCCGCGGCATGGATCGAGTCCTGGCGCACGAGGCCCTCGAGCGGCTTCGCCAGGTCCACGATCTGCCGCACCGTCTCGTCCTGGTCGTAGGCGGACTTGAGATCGGCGCCCTTCTTCAGGCAGTCGTCGAGATAGACCTTCGGTCCCTCCGGGATGAGCTTCGCGATCCGGTCGACCGTCCCGTACGGGATGTCGAGCACGCGGCCGGCGTCGCGCACCGCAGCGCGGGCCATCATCGTGCCGAAGGTGATGATCTGCGCGACGCGGTTTCGGCCGTACTTCTCGGCCACGTAGTTGATCACCTGATCGCGGCCGTGAACCGAGAAGTCGATGTCGATGTCCGGCATCGACTTGCGGCCGGGGTTCAGGAAGCGCTCGAAGAGAAGGTCGTACTTGATCGGATCGATGTCGGTGATCTCGAGGCTGTATGCGACGAGGCTTCCCGCCGCCGAGCCGCGGCCCGGCCCGACGCCGATGCCGTTTCGCTTCGCGAACGAGATGAAGTCCCAGACGATCAGGAAGTAGTCCGCAAAGCCCATCTCCCGGATCGTCTTGAGCTCGAACTTGAGTCGCTCCTGAAGCTCAGATGTGACTCTCTCATAGCGTTTCTGCAGGCCCTTCTCGCACAGCTCGACGAGGTAGTCGAACGCGTCACGACCTTCCGGGGTCGGGAACGTCGGCAGCAGGATGCGCCCGAGCTCCATCGTCACGGTGCAGCGCTCGGCGATCTCGAGCGTGCGCGCGACCGCCTCCGGGTAGGGCGCGAAGTCCTGCTGCATCTCCTCCGGGGCCTTGAAGAAGAACTGGTCCGTATCGAAACGCCAATGGCTCGGGTTCGCGAGCGAGTCCCCGGACTGGATGCACAGAAGCGCCTCGTGGGCGCGCGCATCCTCATGGCGCAGGTAGTGGACGTCGCCGGTCGCGACGAGCGGAAGGCCCGTCGAGGCCGCGATCTCGGCCAGCTGGGCGTTGATCCGCGGCTGCACCTCGAGTCCGGCGTCCTGGATCTCGAGGTAGGTCGAGTCACGGCCGAAGATGTCTGTCAGGCGCGTCAGCTCCTCCTCGGCCTCGCCACGATTCCCGTTCTCGAGGGCCTTGGAGACCCGGCCCGAAAGGCATCCGGAAAGCGCGATCACGCCGGCCGAATGCGAGGAGAGAAGCTCCCAGTCGACTCGCGGCTTGTAGTAGTAGCCCTCGAGGAATCCGGCGGACGCGAGCTTGATGAGATTCGCGTAGCCCTCGTTGGACTCGGCGAGGAGCGTCAGGTGCGCGTACCCCTTCGTCTGGGCCCTGCGGTCGTCCGCCACGTAGACCTCGCAGCCGAGAATCGGCTTGACACCGTGCTTCCCAGCCTCTCGGTAGAGCTCGACCGCACCGGCGAGGGAGCCGTGGTCGGTGAGCGTGACCGCGGACATCTCGAGCTCTGCGGCACGTACGGCGAGGTCCGGGATGCGGCACGCCCCGTCGAGGATCGAGTACTCGGAGTGGACGTGAAGGTGGACGAAAGGCGCCTCGGGCACGGGCAGTCGATTCTAGTCCGGGGGGTGGACCGCACCCGATTCCCGGTTTACACTTTCTCGTGAGAAAGGAGGTGGTCCGATAGCGACAAAGGAGGAGAAGCTCGAGCTGGAGGGAGAGGTCGTCGAGGCCTTCCCGAACGGCATGTTCAAGATCCAGCTCGACAACGGGCACGAGGCGCTCGGCTACACCGCCGGCAAGATGCGCCGCTTCCGGATCAAAATCTTTCCGGGCGACCGGGTCAAGGTCGAGTTGAGCCCGTACGACCTGAGCCGCGGGCGCATCGTCTACCGGCACCGCTAGCTGCTACCAGCGCGGGCCGGCCGGCGGTGACGCTGCCGCCCCCGCCGGCCGAACACCGCCGCTAGCCGTTCGACGCGCCCGGCGTCGGGGCCGTTGTGACGCTGAAATCGGCAGCGTTGCTGTTCGTGTCCCCGCTTGCACCGTTACGCCCGGCGCTACTTCCCGGCGCATCCGTGATGGGCGGTGCGCCGGCGGGACTTCCCTCCACCAGAGCGTTCGCGGTCCCGTCGCCGTAGCCGACGGAATCGACGAGCGCGCCCTCGGTGTTACGAAGGCCGACCCCGCCCGCGGTCGACGAGAGTCCGAAGCCGAAGCTCTGATCGGCAGCGTGGCCACCCGCGTAGGCGTTCCCGCCGAGGAGGTAGAAGCCGCCGGCGGGAATGGTCGTGCCAGCCGGGATCGTCGCGAGCGTGACGTCGCTCGTCCCTGAGGCCGACCTGTAGACCAGCTTGAAGCCGCCGACGTCCGCCGCAGCGTCGCCTGCGTTGGCGATCTCGACGAACTCGTCTCCGAGCGCTCCTGTGACACCGGTCGAGAACTCGTTGACCGTCAGACGTGCCGCACCTACCGGCGGGGCCTCTTCGGTGACGCACGTGATCTCGGCTTGGCCGTCGGCGTCATACTCGATCTGAATCGTGCCCTGATTGCCCTCGAACGTGCAGGCGAGGGAGTTCAGCCCTTCGAAGGAGGCGAGCCCCGCACCGGGGTCGCCCTTCGGCCCTTGCGGGCCCCTGTGCGCCGGCCGCGCCTGCAGGTCCGGCCTCGCCCGCCGGCCCGCGAACGCTCCAGGACAGCTTCCGTTCCTTGGGCTTGCACCTGTCGGGATCCGCGACCACACGAAGTTTCCCGCTCTTCAGCATGCGGCAGGCGTGGATCGTGCCGTCCGCGTCCGGGATTGCGGCAGCGGCGAGCGTCGCCGCGAAGATGGCGAGCAGCGCAAGCGAGCACACCACCGCGAGTCTGGGCGTTCGACTTCTCGAGCGCATCAGTCTTTCTCCTTCCGATCGATGGACACCGACCGGTGATAGCGCTCGAAGAAGCGGCGTCCGGCGAACGTGCGTCATTCGCCCGTCCCGCGACGCCGAACTGTGACAAACGAGAGCTCTGCCGCTCTCTTGACTTGATGCCGGAGACTAGTTTCGAACGAAGAACGGCACGACGAGTGCCCCGGAGTTGGTGCCGTCGAGAAAATCGTCGTTCGGGAGGATCTGCCTCGCGTGCGTGAGCAACACGAGCCGGTGCCGGCCGTTCTTGAGCTTCCGCGTGTTGATTCTGAGGGTGCCCTCGTACGAGCCCGACCCCTTCTGGACGACGATGCCTGCCTTGCCCGCGTGGAAATTGGGGTCGATGTGCGCGCTGTGGGACGTGACCGCGATCCCGCCGGCGCCGGGGAGCATCCTGACCTTGGGTCGCCAGACGCCGCGCACCCGGGGACCGGGAGCGCGGTACGGG
>JBPCPR010000202.1:0-2630 GCA_050998925.1 Gaiellaceae bacterium | reverse complement strand
CCAAGGAGGGGGAGCTGCCCGTCGAGGAAAGACGCCACCGCGACCTCGTTCGCGGCGTTCAGGACGCAGGGAGCGGTGCCGCCCTCCTCCCCCGCTGCCCGAGCCAACGCGAGGCACGGAAAGGCGTCCTCGTCGGGGGCGGAGAACTCGAGGATGAGGCCGGACGCGAGGTCGAGCGGCTCGACCGTAAATGCCGCGCGCTACGGGTACGTCAGGGCGTAGGAGATGGGGACGCACATGTCCGGGTAGCCCAGGTGGGCCAGGGAGGCTCCGTCCCGGAAGCGGACGACGGCGTGCACGACTGAGGTTGGGTGAACCACGACCTCGATCCGGTCGAGCTCGACCCCGAAGAGAAAGTGCGCCTCGATCAGCTCCAGGCCCTTGTTCATGAGCGTCGCCGAGTCGACAGTGATCTTCGGACCCATGTTCCAGGTCGGGTGCGCGAGCGCCTCGGCCGGCGTCACGTCGGCCAGCTCGCTGCGGCTGCGTCCCCGACACGGACCTCCCGAGGCGGTGAGGACGAGGGAGTGAACCGTCTCCATAGCCCGGCCTTCGAGGCACTGGAACGCGGCCGAGTGCTCGCTGTCGACCGGCAGGATCCGCCCTCCTCCCCGCTCCCTCGCCGCGAGCGCGAGCGGGCCGGCCGCCACCAGGCTCTCCTTGTTTGCCAGAGCGAGGTCGATGCCGCGCTCGAGCGCCTCCAGGGTCGCCGGGAGGCCGGCAAATCCCATGACGGCGTTCAGGACGACGTCAGGGCCGCTGACCGTCACGAGCTCGTCCAAGGGCGGGTCGCCGCCGATCGACACGTGCCGGACGCCGTGCTCGCTCGCGATCCGCTGCGCCTCGTCAGCCTGCGAGCCCACGGCGATCGCGCAGAGCTCGAGCTCCGGGTGGTCGCCGATGACCTCGAGCGCCTGCGTGCCGATCGAGCCCGTGGCGCCGAGTAGAGCGACGCGCTTCATGCAGCCAGTGTAGAGACGAGGATGTGGGCTCCCGTGTCACGATGCGATCCATGGACAGCGCCTTCGTGCTCGGGGAGCTTCCGCCCCCGCCGGCCCGCGTGCTCGAGATCGGGTGCGGCGCCGGCGAGCTGGCCCGCGGCTTGGCCGACGCGGGCTACGACGTCCTCGCGATCGACCCCGAACCACCGAAGGGAGCGATCTTCCGCCGGTCGACCCTGGAAGAGCTCGACGGGCCCGGCCCCTTCGACGCCGTCGTCGCGAGCTACTCGCTGCACCACATCCACGGTCTCGATGCCGCGGTCGACCGCATCGGGGCCCTGGTGCGACCGGGTGGGCGCCTCGTCCTCGTCGAGTTCTCGTGGGAGCGCATGGATTCGGACACCGCCGACTGGTACCTCGGCCAGCAGCTTGCCCTCCAGGCCGCCGGACGGCTCGAAGAGGTGCCGGGCTCGGTCGAGGCTGCGCTCGTGGAATGGGACGAGGAGCACCGTGGCCTCCACACCGGGGAGGCGATGCTGGCGAGCCTGGGCCGGCGCTTCCGGGAGCTACGGTTCGAGCGGACGCCCTACCTCCACCGGACGCTGGGCGGAGTGGCGAGCGAGGCGCTCGAGCGGACCCTGGTCGACGCCGGCGCCATTCATGCGCTCGGCCTCCGCTGGGTCGGGGAGCCGCTCCAGCCGCACTAACCGAGCGCGACGAGGGCGTAGTACGCGGCCGGGCCGGCAAAGAGGAGGCTGTCGACGCGGTCGAGGACACCTCCGTGCTCGCGCAGGAGGCGGCCGGTGTCTTTTGCCCCGAGGTCACGCTTGACGAGCGACTCGAAGAGGTCGCCGACGGTGGCGGCCGCGACGAGCACGGCGCCGAGGACGAGCCCGCGCCAGCTTCCGTAGACCTCGCTCGAGTAGAGGGCGAAGAACGTCGCCAGGACGCCCGCCACCGCTCCGAAGACGAAGCCCTCCCAGGTCTTGTTCGGGGACATGACTGGGGTCATCCGGTGGCGGCCAGCCAGCCGTCCGCCCGCGTAGGCGAACGTGTCGATCGCGAAGACGGTCACGAGGACGGTCAGGATCGCCTCGACGCCGATCTCGTCGAGCTCCCTGATCAGGAGGAGGTGGCCGAGCCCGAATCCCACCCAGGCCGCACCGAGCACCGTCGTCGAGATGGCCACGGTCGTGGACTGCCTCGTCTCGGCGATCGCCGCAAAGACGAACGCGAGCGGGAAGGTGACGAGAAACCCAGCCAGCATCCACTCGCCGCCGCCGAGCTCGGCTCCGGCAAGCGCGTTCACCGCTCCGGCATAGCCCGCCAGGACGAGCGGGCGGAGAGGCCGGGCGAGCCGGTAGAGCTCGTGCAGCGCCACGAGCGCCGCGCAGGCCGCGAGCGCAAAGAGAAACCAGCCGCCCAGGTAGGCCGCACCGAGGACGAGGGGCAAACCCGCCAGCGCGACGATGACTCGCGAGACGAGCGAGCTCATAGGCCGACCTTTGGCCTCTGAGCGTGTGGAGGGGATGTGGGGGAACCGGGAGGTTCCTCCACCAGGTCAAAGAAGGGGGCTCGGGGGGGGAAAAAGAGGTCCCCCACGAAAGCAGGAAGGAGGAGAGGGGAAAGACCGTCCCCCCTCTCTCTCCCCCCGCAGCGCCGCGCATGACACTCGCAGTCCCCAGGAAA
>JBPCPR010000105.1:0-11338 GCA_050998925.1 Gaiellaceae bacterium | reverse complement strand
CAGACGTCGAGCACGTTCCCGTAGAGGTCCGGGAGGTCGTCGCCGGTAGCCCAGAGGACGAGCACCGGGCAAAAGGACGCGGCGGTCCGCGCGACGGTCGTCGTCGTCGTGCCGGCGGCCGATTCCGAGCCCGGCGCGGTAGTCCTCCATCATCGCGTGCACCGTCTTCGGATCGTGAATCGCGCGCCGGTAGTCGGCATACGCCTCTTCTCCCATGTGCTCGGATGTGCCCTGGTACCAAGCGTCGGGGTCGGCAGCGATCACACGCTCGGCCGGCTTCTCCAGCTGGCCGAAGAAGAACCAGTGCCACCAGCTGGTGGCGAAGCGGACATCGCAGCGCGCGAGTGCTTCTCCGATGGGTACGGCATCGAGCACCGCAAGACGGTCGACCGCTCCCGGGTGGTCGAGCGCAGTGCGAAGCGCGACGTACGCGCCCCGGTCGTGGCCGACGACGGCGAAGTGCTCATGGCCGAGTACGTGCATCAGCTCAATGCAATCGCGCGCCATCGCGCGCTTCGAGTACGTCTCGTGGTTCGGCGTGGTCGGCGGCTTCGACGATTCCCCGTAGCCGCGCAGATCGGGACAGACGACAGCGTGCCGCTGCGCAAGCAGGGGCGCTACGCGATGCCAGGTGGCGTGGGTGCGTGGATGGCCGTGCAGCAGCAGCACCGGAGGTCCGGAGCCGCCGTGTCGCACGCGAAGCTTCGCCTCGCCCACGTCGACGACGTCGAGTGCGAAGCCTTCGAACACCGCGCGAGCGTAGCCGAGTCACCTCGACGCGGCGGAGGCGCTTGGAACTGCGAAGAGCTCGTTTCGGATGACTCAGCCTCCTGTCACAACGGGCCCGCTGCGGAACGGGTTCCCCGGATCACGTGTAGTCGTAGAAGCCGCGGCCGCCCTTGCGGCCGAGCCGGCCTTCGCGGACGTACTGCCTGAGGAGCGGGCAAGGGGCATACTTCGGATCCCCGAGGCCCTCCTCGAGGACCTCCATGATCGCCACGCACGTGTCGAGGCCGATCAGGTCGGCCAGCGCCAGCGGCCCCATCGGGTGGTTGAAGCCGAGCTTCGCGATCGTGTCGATCGCCTCGGCCTCGGCGACGCCGTCGTGGAGCGCGTACGCGGCCTCGTTCACGAGTGGCATGAGGATCCGGTTCGACACAAAGCCCGGGAAGTCCCGCACCTCGGCCGGGGTCTTCCCGAGCTCGCGGGCGAGCGCCACGATCGCCTCGGTGGTCTCCTCGGACGTCTCTCCCCCGCGCACCACCTCGACGAGCGCCATCACCGGCACCGGGTTGAAGAAGTGCATGCCGATCACCCGGTCGGGGCGGCTCGTGACCGCGGCGAGCGACCCGATCGGAATCGAGGAGGTGTTCGAGGCGAGGACGGCGGCCGCGGGCAGCGCCTCGTCCGCACGCCGGAAGATGTCCTCCTTGACCGCGCGCTCCTCGACGACCGCCTCGACCATGAGGTCGGCCTCCGCGAGATCGTCCACCGGCTCGATCCTGGCCAGGATCTCGTCCGGGTCGAGCTCGCCGTTCTTCGCCGCCAGCCGGTCGAGGCTCTTTCGCATCGCCTTTAGGCCACGCTCGGTCGCGCCGGGCTCGGCGTCGTGGAGAAGAACCTGCCGGCCCGAGGTGGCGACGACCTGCGCGATCCCGCCGCCCATCTGCCCCGCCCCGACGACGAGCACACGCTGGAAGCTCAAGTCTTGGCGCTCCAGTCGGCGCGCGTGAGTGCGTACATGACGTAGTCGTCCCTGCCGCCTTCGGCCGGGAAGAACGCTCTCAGCGTCCCCTCGTTGGCGAACCCGAGCTTCTCGAGCACGCGGCGCATGGGTGTGTTCCAGTCGGCCGTCGTCGCCTGGACGCGCTCCGCTCCCTCCGCGGCGAAGAGATGGTCGGTGACGAGCTTCGTCGCCTCGAGCCCGTAGCCGCGCCGGCGCTCGGCCGAGTCGAAGAGCGTCACGCCGATCTCGAAGACGCCCGGAGGGAAGGCTCCGCGCGGGGCGCGAGCATCCGCGTCCCCGACCAGGCGGCCCTCGGCTTCGATGCCGAGATCGAGCTTGCCGTTCCAGAGCGCCCCGGAGCGCTCGATCCGGCGGCGGAGCTGAGCGCGCGTGGGAGGCTTCGCGCCGCCGAGCGGGTAGTCCGCCTTCAGGTAGGCCTCGCTGAGGATGTCGAGCTCATCGAGCCGGAGCGCCCGCAGCACGATGCGCTCGCCCGGGAGCACGATCATGAGCGGAATCTAGCGGCTACTCAGCAGGCAGTTCGATCGGAGTCGACAGAGCTCGCGGGCACGACCTCAGCACTCCGGCCCGAATCGACGTAGAGGCCGAAGCCGCCGCTCACGTCACCGCCCGTCCGGCCGTCGTCCGACTCGAAGTACGCGAAGGTCTCGAGCTCGTAGGCGCCCGGCTGAACCGCGACCTTCCAGCGAGTCGCCTTGCCGGGGTCGAGCGGGATCATGTAGGCCGTCAGCTGCTCGCAGCCGAGCGGGTGAACCCGGATGACGCCGATGCAGTCCTGCTCCCGGCCACCGCTGCAGGCTTCGGAGCGGACGACGTGCGCCCCCTCGAGCGAAACCGTGATCTCCTCACCGGGGCGGACGATGCTGAGTTGCTTCGGGTGCGGATAAGCGCCGTCGGAGCAGACACCGAGATCCGGGCCGGTGACACAGCTGCTCCCGGGAACGGCTTCCTGCGAGCCCGCGCTGCTCTCGAGGAGGAGCTTCGGCACGGGCGGAGCCACGTCCGGCAGGGTCTGCTGCTTCTGGGTGGTCATCGGTTCGGGCCCCGCGCCCGAGTCGGAGGCCGTGGGCGCCGCACCTCCGCACGCCGTGGCGGCGAGGATGAGCGGAAGCGCGAGGAGCATTCCGAAGCGTCGCATGCCGTCAGTAGGACGGATCGGCAGCCCGGAAAGTTCCGCGAGGGGTTAGACGTCGAGCAGGAGCGCGTCGCCCTGGCCGCCGCCGGAGCAGATCGCCGCCAGGCCGAGGCCGCCGCCGTTTCGCCGCAGCTCGTGGATCATCGTCGCGAGGATGCGCGCCCCCGAGGCGCCGATCGGGTGGCCGAGCGCGACGGCACCGCCGTTCACGTTCACGCGCTCCGGATCCGTGCCCAGCATCGCGGTCGAGTTCAGGACGACCGACGAGAAGGCCTCGTTCAGCTCCACGCGCTGGACGTCGTCGATCGACTTCCCCACCTTCTCGAGGGCCTTCAGACCGGCGAGGGCAGGCGTCCTGGCGAGGTAGGCGAAGTCGTCCGCGACGTAGGCCTGCGAGACGATCGTGGCCAGGATCTCGAGGCCCCGCTCACGGGCGAACTCCTCGCTCGTCACGACCAGGGCGCCGGCGCCGTCGTTGACGCCCGGCGCGTTCCCGGCGGTCGTCGTCCCTTCCGGATCGAAGACCGGCTGGAGCTGCGAGAGCCGCTCGTACGACGTATCCCGGCGGGGGCCCTCGTCGGCCGCCACCTCGCCCACGGGCACGAGCTCCTCGTCGAAGCGGCCGTTATCGATCGCGTCCACCGCCCGCTCGTGGGAGCGGAGCGCCCAGCGATCCTGATCCTCCCGCGAGATCCCGAGCTCCCGGGAGACCAGCGAGGCCTGCGCGACCATGTGCAGCTCGTCGAACGTCGACGTCAGCCCGTCCGAGGTCATCGAGTCGATGAGGACGCCGTCGCCGAGGCGGTAGCCGAACCGGGCCTTCTTCATGAGGTACGGAGCATTCGACATGGATTCCATGCCGCCGGCGACGATCACGGAGTGGTCTCCCGCCCTGATCATCTGGTCGGCCATCTCGACCGCCCGGACGCTCGAGGCGCAGACCTTGTTGACGACGTCCGAGCCGATCTCCTTCGGAAGGCCCGCGCCGACGGCGGCCTGCCGGGCCGGCGCCTGGCCGGCGCCCGCCTGCAGCACGTGGCCCATGATCACGTACTCGACGTCCTCGTTCTCGATCCCTGCGCGGTCGATCGCTGCCCGGATCGCGACGGCGCCGAGCTCCGGCGCCTGGTGGTTCTTGAGGGCGCCGCCCAGCTTTCCGAAGGGTGTGCGAACCGCGGAGACGATGACCGAGCGAGCCACCCGGCCAGCCTAGCAACGGCCTTCTATCCCGCCCCCCAGGCCCGCTCGGCGACCCGGGCTACGAGCTCGAGCTTCCGCCACTGCGTCTCCTCGTCGAGCTCGTTTCCTTCGAGAACGGACGCGAAGCCGCACTGGGGCGAGAGCGCGAGCTGGTCGAGCGGCAGAAACGCCGCCGCCTCGTCGAGCCGGCGGAGCAGGTCGTCCTCCGACTCGAGGATCGGCGTCTTCGAGCTCACGAGACCCATGACCATGGTCTTCCCGGGCGGGACGTGGCGGACCGGCTCGTAGCCGCCGTCCCGCCCGACGTCGTCCCATTCGACCAGGAACGTGTCGTAGCGCTCCAGCTCGCCGAAGAGGCGCTCCGCCACGGGCTCCAGCGACCCCTCGCAGAGCCAGCGGGACCGGTAGTTGCCGCGGCAGACGTGCAGGCCGACGGTGACGTGCGCGGGAATGCCCTCGACGACGGCGTTGTCGGCGGCGAGCGCGCGGTCGAGGACCTGGTCCACGTCGAGCCCGGCGGCCCGGAACCGCTCGACCCACTGTGGATCGACGAGGTAGGGATAGAGCGGAAAGTCGAGCTGGACGTAGCGAGCCCCCGCTTCGACCGCGTCTGCGATCAGGCCCCGCTCGATCTCGATCGCGTGGTCGACGAGCTCCTCGAGATCGCGGTAGGCGTGCTCGGGCGTGAAGGTGAACGGGTGGCGGAAGAGCGACGCGGCCGGAAAGGTCACCTTGAACGCGCGGGTCGCAGTCGCGGCCAGGAACTCCGCCTCCCGCGCCGCCGGGCTGTCCACGAGCCGCAGGCGCTCCTCCACCTTCTGCACGTGCCAGACGACCGTCTCGCCGCGCTCGTTTCTGAACTCGACCGGGTTCCGGTCGGTGGAGAACCCCTCGACCGCGTCCCAGAATGAGTTCAGGAACATGTAGCGGCGAAACTCGCCGTCGGTGACGACGTCGAGCCCGATCTCCTCCTGGAGAGCGACCGCCTGCCGGATCGCCTTGTCCTCCACGGCCTTCAGGGAACTCAGGTCCCTGGCCCGCTCCTCGGACAGGATCGCGCGGTGCCCGGGCGCGTAGTGCGCCGCGACCGCCTCCCGGAGCGCCACAGGCCGGAGCAGGCTGCCCACGACCTCGGCGCGCGCGGGTGTCCTAGGGCGAGGCACGACGGCGCGGCGCGACCGTCACGCGGCCAGAGACGCGGAAGACTCCGTGGGCTCGTCCTCCGAAGGCGCGGGAAGCTGGGCCGGACCGCTGTAGGGGTAGCGCCCGGTCAGGAGGAACACGTACCCGTCGGTCTGGGCGATGTAGCGAAGCGAATAGGCACCCAGATTCCGGAGTCCGCCCGGCATTCTGCCGGTGGCGAGGGACGCGAACCAGCCGCCGACGGCGACGAGGAGAAGGGCAGAGTTGAACGCCCCCGCGACGAGCAGTGCCGGCACTGCGAGGAAGATCCTGAACCCCGCCGTCCGGCGGCTCTGGGGCTCGGGCGGCGCGATCACGATCTCGACGGGATAGCGACCGGCCTGCCCGGTGAAGCCGGGGAACGGATTCGCGACGAGGAGGAGGTACGCGAAGACCTGGATCTCGTAGCGGAGGTACGCGGAGAGGAAGCGGTGCAGCCTGTCTGGTGAGCGGCCGGTGAAGACGACGGCGAACCAGTTGGCGACGACGGCGACGAAGGCGCCGACCGTCCAGACGATGAGCCACGCGAAGTGAGGGAACGTGAGCAGCAGGCGGAAGAAGACGCTCAGTCGCGAGCGCCGCAGGTCGTCTCCGTCCGGGTGGAGCGTGATCGCCGGCGCGGTGGGCGCCGGGGCAGGGTCGGGCCACGACGGATCCGAGCTCGGGTACCGGTCGGTCAACAGGAAGAAGTAGCCGTACGTCTGCGCGGCATAGCGGAGCGCATAAGCCTCGAGGTCGCGGAAGCCCTGTGGCATCCGGCCCCGGGCGAGGCACGCGAACCAGCCGAGGAAGGCGACGACGAACCCGAGCCCGACCCCAGAGAAGTAGCCGGCCGAGCCCGCCGAGGCGGACGCGTCGAAGCCGCCGCCTTCCCCGGTCGCGTTCCAGCTCGCGGTTCCGACGAGGACCGAGGTCAGGACGATCGGCGGCAGCGCGAGGACGAGCCGGAACGCCGCGCCGAGACGCCCCTGGCGGGTCGGAGGGTCGACCTGGACGTCGATCGGGTAACCCGGCGTGCCGGTCAAGGCCGGGAAGGGGTTCGCCGCCAGGAACGCGTACGCATAGACGTGGGTCGAATACCGCACCAAGGCCGACAGGAACCTGTGCAGGTCGACCGAGGGCGTCCCCGTCACGAGCACCACGACCCAGTTCGCGACCGCGGCGAAGAACGCTGCGATGCTCCAGAGCAGGAGCCAGATCGCGTGCGGGATCAGCAGGAATAGCCGGAAGAAGACGGTCAGTCGAGAGCGCCGTAGGTCGTCCGTGACGACGAGCCTGATCGGGTGGGGCTCCACAGCCCCGATTATGGGCCGCGCCGGGGACGGTGGCCGTCGCGCCCGAAGTTGACCGCGCTCGCCGGGTGGCCTACCCTGAGATCGATGACGACGTCCATTCGCACCTGGTGGGCCTGGCGCCGCGAGCGGAGCGGAAGCGTCGCCTGCTGACCGAGAGGCCTCGACCACCCGTTTCGCTCCCCTGACCTTCCCTCGGAAGGTCTTTTTGTTGCCATGACGATCGCAACCGACATCCACGCAGATCTGATCACTCCGCTCGGGGCGTACCTCCGCCTGCGCACCGCCGGGACGGCGAGCTTCCTGCTCGAGTCGGTCGAGAAGGGCCGGCTCGGCCGCTACAGCCTCGTGGGCTCGGGCTCGCGCCTCGTCTCGTTCGCAGCTGCAGGTACCGAGCTCGACCCGGGCCGGCCGGTGGTCGGCTACCTGGGCTACGACCACGTCGCGAAGCTCGAGCCGACCGTGGCGCTGCCAACGGACGGCCCCGACCTTCCCGAGAGCCGCTTCGTGGTCGCCGACCGCCTCGTCCGCTTCGACCACGTGACGAGCATCGCCGAGGTTTTGGCGGGCGATCGCGACGAGATCGCCGCGCTCCTCGAGGCGCCTCCCCCTTCCTCGCGGGACGTGCCCCGGGGCCAGGCCCCAGGCCATGGCCAGACAAGCCGGTGCCCGACCCGCGCGGACTACGAAGCGTCCGTCCGGCGAGCGCAGGAACACATCCAGATCGGAGACGCGTTCCAGATCGTCCTCTCCCAGCGCGCCGAGCGCCCGACCTCGGCCTCCGCGCTCGCGCTCTACCGCTCGCTCCGGAGGATCAACCCCTCGCCCTATCTCTTCCTGCTCGAGCTGGGCGACCTCGCGCTGGTGGGCTCCTCTCCGGAGACCCTCGTGAAGCTCGAGGGAGCCCGCGCGAGCGTGAACCCGATCGCCGGCACGACGGATGCCGGCGAGGGAGACGCGGAGCGCCTGCTCACCTCCGAGAAGGACCGGGCCGAGCACGTGATGCTCGTCGACCTCGGCCGAAACGACCTCTCGCGCGTCTGCCTCCCCGGCACGGTGCGGGTGGGTCGCTTCCTCGAGCCAGAGCGCTACTCGCACGTCACCCACCTCGTCTCCGAGGTTCAGGGGGAGCTGGCGCCGGGCCGGTCGGGCCTCGACCTCCTGCGGGCCTGCTTCCCGGCCGGAACGGTCTCCGGCGCCCCCAAGGTGCGGGCCATGCAGCTCATCTCGGAGCTCGAGGGCCACCGCCGCGGCCCCTACGCGGGCGCGGTCGGCTACGCGCTCCCGGACGGGGCGCTCGACACCTGCATCGCAATCCGGACGATCGTCCTCTCCGGGGGCGTCGCGCATCTGCAGGCTGGAGCAGGCATCGTCGTCGAGTCGGATCCGGCCGCGGAGCACCAGGAGTGCCTGCACAAGCTGGCGGCCCTCGAAGTGGCGATCGAGGCTGCGGAACGCACGCCATGATGCTCCTGATCGACAACTACGACTCCTTCACCTACAACCTCGCGCACCTCTTCCAAGAGCTCGGTGCGGAGGTGACGGTGCTTCGAAACGACGCCGTGGACGCGGACGAGGCCGAGCGCCTCGCTCCCAGCCACCTCGTCGTCTCCCCCGGCCCCGGCCGCCCTGCGGACGCGGGCGCGACGATCGAGATCGTGCAGCGGCTCGGTCCGCGAACTCCGACGCTCGGCGTCTGCCTCGGCCATCAGGCGATCGTGGAGGCCTTCGGCGGCGAGGTGGGCCAGGCCAAGCGCCTGGTGCACGGAAAGGCGGCGGCCGTCAGCCACGATGGGCGCGGCCTCTTCGACGGGCTCCCGGACCCGTTCGAGGGCGGGCGCTACCACTCCCTCGCGGCGACGCGAATTCCCGAGCTGCTCGAGGTTTGCGCCACGACGGCCGACGGCGAGGTCATGGCCGTCCGACACCGCGAGCTGCCGATCGACGGGATCCAGTTCCACCCCGAGTCCGTTCTCACCCCGACCGGCCCCGAGCTGGCGCGGAACTTCCTGGAGGGACGCCGGTGATCCAGACAGCGCTCGCGCGGCTCCTGGACGGCCACGATCTGACGCGCGCAGAGTCTCGGGAGGTCATGAACGGCATCATGCGCGGCGAGGCGACGCCCGCCCAGATCGGCGGCTTCCTCGTCGCCCTCCGCCTGAAGGGCGAGACCGCGGACGAGATCGCCGGGTGCGCCGAGGCGATGCGCTCCCATGTCCTCGCGGTCGCCCCCGAGCGCGACGACCTCGTCGACACCGCCGGGACCGGCGGAGACGGCACCCGAACCTTCAACATCTCCACGGCAGCGGCCCTCGTCGCCGCCGCCGCAGGAGCTGGTGTCGCGAAGCACGGGAACCGGGCCGTATCCTCGGCCTCGGGCTCGGCAGACGTCCTCGAGGCGCTCGGCTTCTCGCTCGAGCTCGAGCCGGAGCGGATCGCGCGCTCGATCGACGAGCTCGGGTTCGGATTCCTCTTCGCGCCGTCGCACCATCCGGCCATGCGCCACGCCGCCCCGGTCCGGAAGGAGCTCGCAGCCCGAACCGTCTTCAACGTCCTCGGGCCGCTCACGAACCCGGCCGGCGCGCGGGCCCAGGTCGTCGGCGTCTACGCGCCCGAGCTCGTGCCGACGATCGCGGACGTGCTCGCACAGCTCGGGGCGCGCCGTGCCTTCGTCGTCCACGGAGCGGGCGGCGTCGACGAGCTTTCGCCCGCGGGCCCGAACCTCGTCTGTGAGGTGGTCGACGGCCACGTCGTGAACCGCCAGGTCGACCCGGCCGACTTCGGCGTCCCGCGCTGCCGTCCCGAGGATCTCACCGGCGGCACTCCGGCCGAGAACGCGGCCACCGTGCGCGAGATCTTCAGGGGCGAACGAGGCGCGAAGCGCGAGGCGGTGCTCCTGAACGCCGCCGGCGCCGTCGCAGCGGGCGCCCACGCCGAGGATCTCGAGGAGGGCTACCTGATCGCCTCGGCGGCCCTTGACTCCGGTGCGGCGGCAGCGCGGCTCGACGAGCTCGTCGCCTTCTCCCGGGCGGAGGCGGTCGCCTGATGGGCCGGTTCCTGGAGGCGCTCGCAGCACCCGGACTCGGGGGGATCGCCGAGATCAAGCGGCGCTCCCCCTCGGCCGGCGACTTGAGGCCGGACGCCGACCCCTGGGCCCTCGTCCCCGCCTACGAGACGGCCGGCGCGGCGGCCATCTCGATCCTGGTGGACGAGCGCTTCGGCGGGACCTGGAACGACCTGCGAGCGGCGCGCGCTGCCAGCGGCGTCCCCCTCCTCGCCAAAGGCTTCTTCTCGGGCCGCGACGACCTCGTCCTGGCCAGGGAAGCGGGCGCCGACGGGGCGCTCCTGCTCCTCCGCGACCTGGACGACGGCGAAGCGGCTTCCTTCTTCGCGGCGGCGCACGAGCTGGGCCTCGACGTCCTGGCCGAGGCGCACGACGCAGACGAACTGCAGCGTGCGATCGCGCTCGGCGCCGAGATCATCGGGCTGAACGCACGCGACCTCTCCACGTTCGAGGTCGACCGCGTGCGCCAGCTCGAGCTGGTCTCCCGCGCGCCCCGCGACCGCGTCCTCGTGGCCGAGAGCGGCATCTCCTCACGCGCCCAGGGAGCCGCCGCGGAGCTGGCGGGAGCGGACGCCGTCCTGGTCGGGTCGGCGCTCATGCGCGCCGCCGATCCGGGCGCGAAGCTCGCGGAGCTCCTGTCCCGGCCGCTGGTCAAGGTCTGCGGGTTGACGCGCCAGGAGGACGTGGCCGTTGCGGCCGAGGCAGGAGCCGACTTCGCCGGCTTCGTTCTCGCCGAGAGCCCGCGCCGGGCCATGGCACCCCTCCCCGTCCCGGAGACCATGCTCTCGGTGGCCGTCCTGGGCGGCGCGGTTGAGGCCTATCACACTGACCTCGTCCAGCTCTACGAGTCGGAGAACGGCCACCGCGCGCGCGACGGTGTCCTCCTCCAGCGCGGGGAGCCGGTCGCGCGAGTGCTCGATCTTCCGTGGCTGGACGAGGACGAGGCGCACTGGGACAGGGCCGCGGGCGTCGAGGGACGTGTCCTCCTCGCAGGCGGGCTCGGCCCGGAGAACGTGCGGGCGGCCATCGAGGCGGTCGACCCGTGGTGCGTGGACGCGAGCCGAAGCCTCGAAGCCGCCCCGGGGATCAAGGATCACGCGCGCGTTCGCGCCTTCGTCGAGGCGGCACGGTGAGCGTCCAGGAGCTCGGTTTCTACGGCCCCTACGGCGGGCGCTACGTGCCCGAGACGCTCGTGCCGGCGCTCGACGAGCTCGTCGCGGGCTGGGAAGCCGCGCGCGCGGATCCTGCGTTTCCCGCCGAGCTCGACGAGCTCGGACGGACCTTC
Source organism: Gaiellaceae bacterium (assembly GCA_050998925.1). GTDB lineage: Bacteria > Actinomycetota > Thermoleophilia > Gaiellales > Gaiellaceae > DASQGA01. Next base: position 433 of record JBPCPR010000105.1, on the reverse strand, counting down.
GTTGGCCGCCCGACGCCGCTCTACCGCGCCGAGCGGCTCGGAAAGGGCCGCCGCCTCTACCTGAAGCGCGAGGACCTCTGCCACACGGGAGCCCACAAGATCAACAACGCGGTCGGACAGGCGCTCCTGGCCGCTCGCCTCGGCAAGCAGCGGATCGTCGCGGAAACGGGCGCCGGCCAGCACGGGGTGGCGGCCGCGACCGTCTGCGCCCGCTTCGGGTTCGAGTGCGTCGTCTACATGGGTGCCGAGGACATGCGCCGCCAGAGCCCGAACGTCGAGCGCATGGGCCTGCTCGGCGCGGAGGTCCGGCCGGTCGAGTTCGGGACGAAGACACTGAAGGAAGCAACGAGTGAGGCGATTCGTGACTGGATCACGAACGTCGAGACGACGCACTACCTGATCGGCTCCTGCGTCGGCCCGCATCCCTATCCGG
>JBPCPR010000050.1:0-9487 GCA_050998925.1 Gaiellaceae bacterium | reverse complement strand
CAACCAGAGATATGCAGTCTCTGACGGCGCTGCTTGCGCAACGCGATGTGGTGCTCGACGGGGGCTTCGCGACCGAACTTGAGGCCCGAGGTTACGATCTGCGCGACTCGCTGTGGTCAGCCCGCCTACTGCGCGACGACCCGCAGGCAATCGAGGACGTACACGTCTCCTATTTCGAGTCGGGAGCAGACGTGGCGATTACGTCCAGCTACCACGCGACCCTCGAAGGGTTCGAGGCTCGCAGTATCCAGCGCGGCGAAGGCGCCCGCCTGCTGCGACTGAGCGTCGAACTCGCCCAGCGCGCACGTGAACGCACCGGGGGTACGGGTCTCGTCGCTGGTAGCGTCGGGCCCTACTGCGTCGTCTGGGCCGACGGCACCGAATACACCGGCGACTACACCCGTGCGACTGACGAGCAGATCGCGACAACCCAGCGGGCGCGTATCGCCCAACTCGTCGCGGCCGGCAGCGACGTGATCGCGATGGAGACGATCCCAAACGGGCGAGAGGCAGAGATCGTCGCAGAACTCCTCGCGGAGATTTCTGACGTCGAGGCATGGGTTTCGTTCTGCTGCCGAGACGGCGAGCATCTGAGCGACGGAACACCGATTGGTGGGGCGATCCGCTCAGCAGGTCGAACAGGCCAGGTCATGGCCTTCGGGATCAACTGCACACCGCCACAGCACATCGACTCCCTGCTCGAGGCGGCGCGCAAGGCGACGGACGCACCGCTCCTCATCTACCCGAATCACGGTCGTGTCTGGGACGGGGCAACGTACACGTGGAGAGGCGTCGGCGTCGACCGCTTCCCTGCAGAGGTGGTCGAACGATGGCGGCGGCTCGGCGCGCGCGCCATCGGAGGCTGTTGTGGCATCGGGCCAGCCGCGATCGCCGAGCTCGCGTGCGTTGAGCGGGCCGCGTAACTCCGGTGGTTATGTCGGATCTGTTTCCAGGGCCGTTAACAGGGAGTGCGGCCCGAGGGGCGGAGGGATGCCAGTCTCTGAGGAAGAGACTCTTGCCAAGACCGCGTACACGCGCGGCTTTTGGCTTGAAGAGGCGGAGGGGGAGGGATTCGAACCCTCGATCCGCCTAACGACGGATAACGGTTTTCGAGACCGCCGCATTCGTCCGCTCTGCCACCCCTCCGGGTTAGATGGTCGGTCGGTAACTGGCGCGCCCGCGGGGACGGGCCAGACCAAGCCAGGGTGTGCCATCGTCCGCAGGCAAGGCTAGAAGCCTTGACAAGGGCGAGGGTGCGGCCTGGCGCAGCCTCGGGGCCGCCATCCGTGGGTGTGGTGATTGCCGATCAACCATCTAGGCGGAGAAGGAGGGATTCGAACCCTCGAAGGAGGTAGTTACCCCCTTAACGCCTTAGCAGGGCGCCGCCTTCAGCCACTCGGCCACTTCTCCGTGCGGGCCACATGGTAGCGACCCGGGAACCTAGATCCAGAAACGACGAAGCCCGCTTCGGGATTCATGGAGCCGCCATCCGAAACGGGCCTTCGCCAGACGCAGGGGGGATATGTGAGGGGAGCCGGCACCTCTCACCTTCCTCGCTGCACGCTCTTCCGGCGCTCCCCATTCGGGGGATTCGACCATCGTCGAATCGGGTCAACCGACGTGCTCAGTCATGGACGCGCGCGATCAGCTGGGCACGGCGCAACACCTTGACCGCGACGCCGCCGAGCCTGACGTCGAAACCCGCGTCCTTCGGGAAGAGCACCTTGTCGCCGGGCTCGATGCCGTGGGACTCGAGCCCGACCGCGGTGACGACGCCCGACCGTGCTTCGGCCTCGGCGCTCTGCGGGATGATGAGCCCGGTTCGGGTCTCGACGTCCTCGTCGACCGGCTCGATGATCAGATGGTCGTCGAGCGGCTCGAGGGTCAGGCGGACACGGGTCTGCTCCTCCACGACCTGAATCTAGTTCTTCGGGCGGGCGCGAGACGGCTGAACGCGGGGCGGCTCGCCGGGCATCTTCGGGAAGTTGGGCGGATAGGGCGCTTCCCCGAGCCCTTCGCCCTCGTCCCGGCGCACCCACTCCTGGAGGAGGCGGAGGTCGCAAAGCGAGTCGTCGATCCCGGCCTGGACGTCGCCCAGGGAGGCGAAGCGCGCCGGCATCGTCTCCATCGTGAAGTCCTCGGTCTCGGCCTCCTTGAGCTCTTCCCAGGTGACCGGGGCCGAGACGGTCGCATCGGGTCGCGCCCGCACCGAATAGGCCGACGCGATCGTCCGGTCGCGGGCGTTCTGGTTGTAGTCGATGAAGACCCGCTTGCCGCGCTCCTCCTTCCACCACGCGGTCGTGATCAGCTTGGGCGCGCGCCTCTCCACTTCGCGCGCGAAGGCGAGAGCGCACCGCCGCACCTCGGGGAACTCCCAACTCGGCTCGATCCGGCAAGCCACGTGGACACCGCGATTGCCGGAGGTCTTCGGCCAGCCGACGTAGCCGAGCTCGTCGAGGATCTCGCGCACGAGCACCGCGACCTTCTTCGCCTGCTTGAAGCCGGTGCCCGGCTGCGGGTCGATGTCGATGCGGAGCTCGTCGGGATGCTCGACGTCCGAGCGGCGCGACGGCCAGGGATGGAAGTCGAGGGTGCCGAGGTTGGCGGCCCACGCCACGTGCGCCAGCTCGGTCACGCAGAGCTCGTCAGCGTGGCGCCCGGAGGGGAACGTGACACGGGCGGTCTCGATCCACTCGGGCCGTTTCTCGGGCACGCGCTTCTGGTAGATCGCCTTTCCCTCGGCTCCGTCCGGATGGCGCTTGAGCTGGGTCGGACGCTCGTAGAGCGCCTGCACGATGCCGTCGCCGACCGAGAGGTAGTACTCGACGAGGTCGAGCTTCGTCTCTCCGCGCGTCCGGAAGAAGACCTTGTCCGGATTCGTCACCTTGACGGTCCGGTCGCCGACCTCGAGCTCGACGAACGGCGACGGCATCAGTCCAGCCCGAGGAGCCCGGCAACGGTGGGGTCGCCGGCTTTGGGTCGCGGCCGCACCTGGTCGACCGTGCAGGCGTCCGGCTCCTTGTCCGGCCGGAAGCGAAGGAAGCGCGTCCCGTGCCGGAAGCGGGCCTTCTGCCACTTGTCGTAGCGGACCTCGACCACCACCTCGGGACGGAGAGCCGACTCCTCTAGGTCGCCCGACCCCCACCGGTTCGGCTCCGAGAAGCGGCGCTCGGGCGCGTCCTCGAGGAGCGGCAGGGCGATCTCGGCGATCTCGTCGTGCCGCTTGGCTCCGACCGAGGCTGAGCCGACGTACTTGAGACTGCCCTTCCCGTCCTTCAAGCCGAGGAGAAGCGTCGCGATCGTGCTCGGGCGCGCCTTCCACCGGACCCCGACGAGGATGCAGTCGGCGGTCTTGTGGTGCTTCACCTTGACCACCGCCTCGCGGGAGCCGGGTGCGTACGGCAGGCCGAGCCGCTTCGCGACGACGCCGTCGAAGCCGGCCACCTCGAGCCGCTCGAGCCAGGTCTGAGCCTCCTCGGTGTCGCGGGTAGCCGGGGAAACCGGTAAGGGCAGCGCCTCGACGCGGGCGCGGCGCTCCTCGAGTGGCCGGCGGTGAACCTCCTCGCCGTCCAGGATGAGGACGTCGAACGCGACGAAGCTCGCGGGGATCTCGGCCGAGAGCTTCCTGATCCTGCTCTCCGCCGGGTGCAAGCGCATCTGGAGCTTGTCGAAATCGAGCGCTCCCTCCGTCTGGATCACGATCTCGCCGTCGAGCGCCGAGTCGGGCGGAAGCGCCTCACCGACCTCGGCCAGCTCGGGGAAGTAGCGAAGGAGCGGGCGTCCGTTCCGACTCCAGACCGAGAGCTCGCCTCCGAGGTTCTCGAGGACGCCGCGGAAGCCGTCCCACTTGGGCTCGTACTGCCAGCCGTTGGCCGCCGGCAGCTCGGCGACGAGCTCGGCTTCCATCGGCGGGAAGGGCAGGCGAGAGTCCGGATCCGCCACCGTCGCAGCGTACCGGCCTGTACCAACCCCTCTACGCTTCAGTAGTGATGGGCGCAACCAAACCGACCGCTCCCGTGTCTAACGCGGGATGAGACGTGTGGCCATCACCGGTGTCGGGGCCGTCACTCCACTCGGAAACGACATGCCGACGACCTGGAGGGGGCTAGTCGAGGGCAGGAGCGGCGTCGACTTCATCCAGGCGTTCGACACGGACGACTTCCCGGTGAAGATCGCCGCCGAGGTCAAGGACTTCGATCCCGCGCTCGCGGCGACGCCCAAGCGCGCGCGAAACCTGGATCGCGCCGTCCTCTTCGCCCTGGCGGCGGCCAAGGAGGCCATGGAGGACGCCGGGATCAACGGCTACCGGCCGGAGCGCACCGGCGTCGTTCTCGGCTCCTGTGTGGGTGGCTTCAACCAGTTGATGGCCCAGCACGACATCCTCCGGGAGCGCGGGCCCGATCGCGTCTCGCCGATGTTCATCCCGAACATGCTGGTCGACTCGCCGAGCGGGCAGCTCGCGATCGAGCTCGGGATCCGCGGGCCGAACTTCGCGATCGTGTCGGCCTGCGCAACGGGGTCGCACGCGATCGGCGAGGGCGCCAAGCAGATCCGGAACGGCCACGCCGACGCGGTGCTCGCAGGCGGGACCGAAGGGTGCATCCACCCCCTGATCCTGGCTGGCTTCTGCTCGATGCGCGGGCTCGTCCAGGAGGACGAGGAGCCCGCCCGCGCCTCGAGGCCGTTCGACGCGACCCGCGCCGGGTTCGTCATGGCCGAGGGTGCCGGCGTGATGCTGCTCGAGGACATGGAGACCGCCCAGAGACGCGGGGCCCGGATCTACGCCGAGGTGCTCGGCCACGGGGCTTCGAATGACGCGTACCATATGGCAGCCCCCGATCCCGAGTCGGTGGGCGTGGTCGAGATGATGCGGCAGGCGCTCGCCCGCGCGGACGTCGAGCCCGCCCGCGTCGACTACGTGAATGCGCACGGGACGTCGACGCCCCTCGGCGACCTCGCCGAGACGAAGGCGATCAAGGAGGTCTTCGACTGCCATGCCAAGGAACTGGCTGTCTCGTCCACGAAGTCCATGCTCGGCCACATGTTCGGCGCCGCCGGAGCCGTCGAGGCGATCGTCTGCGCGCTCGCGATCCACGAAAAGGTGATTCCGCCCACGATCAACTACCGGAACCCTGATCCGGAGTGCGACCTCGACTACGTGCCGAACGAGGCGCGCGAGGCCGAGATCGACGTGGCGCTCTCGAACGCGATGGGCCTCGGCGGCCACAACGGCTGCGTGCTAGTCGGCCGCGTCTAGATAAGGGATGCCCTAGCCGCGGTTGCCGGGGCCGGATTCGAGCTTTTCCACAGCGCGGACATGTCCCGGGGTCAGGCCCCGGGACATGTTGAACCCGGACATGTCCAAGGGGCTGGGCCCGTGGACTCGATCCCTCGCAGTCCCAGCTCCGTCCCGTCTTCAGCGGCCGGACATGTCCAAGGGCCTGGCCCGCGGACATGCCGCCTGCGGACATGGCTGAAGCGTGCGCCCTTCTGGAATCGACTAGCGCCTGCTAGAAGTATCGCGGTCGGGCTCGATCCGCTCGGGCGTCAGCTTCGTGATCGAGTCGAGCACCTCGTCTGCCGCGGCCAGCGCTTCCGCTCCCGGCGGGTAGCGCCGGTTCGGGATGGCGATCACCCTCATCCCGGCTGCCTTGCCGCTGAGGATGCCGTTGTGGGAGTCCTCGACCGCGGCGCAGGCGACCTGCTCGACTCCGAGCCGTTCGCCTGCCTCGGCATAGACGTCGGGGGCGGGCTTGCCACGCTCGACCTCCTCCGAGGAAACGGTCGCCGAGAAGAAGCGGGCGAGGCCAGAAAGCTCGAGCACCAGATCGATCAGCGGCCGGTTTGACGACGATGCAACCCCGAGCGGCCAGCGGGCGGCCAGGCGCGCGACCGCCTCTGCGGCGCCGTCGAGCAAGGGCAGGTGCTCGCGGTAGATCGCCTCGAGGCGGCGGACGACCTCGGCTGAGATCTCCTCCGGCGACTCCGGGAGGCCGATGGTCTCGTGCATGTAGCGGGACCACTCGGGCGAGCTCATGCCCATCATGTCCCGCTGTGCTCCCGCGTGCCAGCGCCCGCCGCGCTCCCTCGCGAGGTCCTCGCGGGCTGCGTCCCAGACGTGCTCGGAGTCGACCAGGACGCCGTCCAGGTCGAAGACGACAGCCCGGATCACGACAGGGCCCGGTAGCCGCCGTCCACGTAGACGAGTGCAGGCGCGCTTCGGCCGCGCTCCGCCGAGACGACCTCACCCACGAAGAGTGTGTGGTCTCCGGCCGGGTACCGATCCAAGACCGTGCACTCCACCCACCCGAGCGATCCGTCCAGAAGCGGAGCGCCCGTCGCGCCCGCCCTCCATTCGACGCCTTCCCACATCGCGATCGGCGGCACGCCGCGGGAGAAGTGCTGGGCGAGGGCCTCCTGGTCGCCTGCAAGGAGCGAGAGCGCGAAGGCACCCGACTCGGCGAGAAGCTCGTGCATCGCGGCGGCGCGGCTCACTGCGACGCCGGCGAGTGGCGGCTCGGCCGAAAGCCAGAGAGCCGACCCGACCGTGAGGCCGAGCTGCTTGCCCTCCAGGTCGATGGTCAGCACGGCGACGCCGGTCGGGAAGCCGCGCATGACGGCGCGGAACGCGGCCGGATCGTCGGTCAGGAGCGGTGGCGGACGTCGAGCGCCGAGGCGAGCGATTCCTCGCCGTTGCGCGCGCTGCCGTCCTCCATGGTGTCCCGGAGGTCGAGTGCGATCTCGCGAAGCTCTGCGAGCGTCCGATCGCGCCGTTCCTCGAGGGTGCGAGCCTCCTCGCGGAGTCCCTGCGAACGCTGGCGATCCTGCTCTTCGAGCTTCTGCGCACTCTCCTCGGCCGAGCGCCGAATCGACTTCGCCTCCGCTTGAGCGGCGTCAAGAAGCTCGCGGGCTTCCTGTTCCGCCGTGCGCCGGTGCTGGTCGGCGTACGAATCGACGGCGAGTCTCGTGTCGCGGGCGTACTCGAGCGCTTCCTCGCGCACGCGCTCGGTCTCGGCCGACTGCTCGCGAACCCGCGCCTCGCCGTCGGCTTCTGCGCGGCCGCGGATGTCGAGTGCCTGCGCCCGTGCCTGCGCGAGGATCTCTTCCGCGGCTTCTTCGGCCGCTCGCAGGATCTCGTCGACACGATCTCCGACGGCTGCGACGGGACTCGGCTCGTTCGGAACGAGGTCGCTCACAGCCGGACGAGAGTACTCGATCTCCTGCGACCAGGCACAATCCAGCTCGTGCCGCACATACGCCTGATCGAAGAGCAAGAGGCGACCGGCGAGCTCGCGGACGAGTACGCCGCCGCCCGCGGGCGGGCGGGCAAGGTCTTCAACATCGTCAATGCGATGAGCCTGCGCCCGCCGGTCCTTCGCGCCGCGATGGGCCTCTACCGGGACGTCATGTTCGGTCGCTCTGAGCTGTCGCGCGCCGAGCGCGAGCTCCTGGCCGTCGTGGTCTCCCGGGCGAACGACTGCCACTACTGAATCCAGGCGCATGCCGACGACCTCCGTGCCGAGGGCGCCCCAGACGAGCTTGCCGAGCACGCCGCGCACGACTATCGGCGGGCCGATCTGGATCACCGGCTCCGCGCCCTCTGCGACTTCGCCGCGAAGCTCACGCACGAGCCGGCCTCGGTCTCGGAAGCCGACGCGGACGGTCTTCGCGGCCAGGGCTTGACCGACGCAGCGATCCACGACGCGATTCAGGTGATCGCCTTCTTCAACTACGTCAATCGGGTCGCCGAGGGAGTCGGCATCGAGCGCGAGCCGGAGTGGGCCGACTCGCCGCCGCGTTAGATTCACCGATATGAGGATCGTCGTGATCGGAGCTGGTCAGGTCGGCTCGACCGTCGTCGAGGCGCTGCACGGGGAACACGATGTGACCGTCATCGACGTCGACCCCGGCCGGTTGAGCGCGTTCTCGTACCGCTACGACGTCGTCACGGTCGAGGGCAACGGTGCGAGCCGGAAGACGCTCCGAGAGGCCGGAATCCAGGAGGCGGACCTCCTGATCGCCTGTACCTCGCGCGACGAGATCAACATCGTCGCCTCGATGTTCACCAAGAAGCTCTCGCCGGAGACCCAGACGATCGTGCGGACGACGAACATCGAGTACCTGGAGATCTGGCGGGAGCGCGAGCTCGACATCGACTTCATGGTGTCGTCCGAGCTCGAGGCGGCGAACGCGATCGCGGGCATCATCGGGATTCCGGCGGCCCGGCAGACCGACGTCTTCGCCGACGGCAAGGTGCAGATGGTGGAGTTCGAGGTTCCGGGAGACCTTCAAGAGGAAATGGTGGTCGGCCGCGAGCTGCGAGATGCCACGATTCCGCCCGACTCCAAGGTGGCGAGCATCATTCGCGGCGACCGGATGCTCGTGCCGCGCGGGAACGAATCGATTCTCCCCGGCGACCGGATCATCGTGATCGGCTCACCCGAGGCCGCCCGCGCCTGGAGCCGGATCATGGCCCGAGGGGCCCGCCCGGTCGACGACGTCGTGATCTTCGGCGCCGGCCAGACGGGAGTGGCAGTCGCGGGCGTCCTGCTCGAGCAGGGCATCGGCGTCCGCCTGCTCGAGATGCGCCAGGAACGCGCCCGCGAGGTGGCCGAGGCGCTTCCGAAGGCGCGCATCTTCCATGCGACCGGTATCGACCCCGACTTCCTCGAGCGCGAGCGGATCGGGCAAGCGGAAGCCGGCATCTTCGCCATGCGCGAGGACTCGAAGAACCTATACGCAGCCACGCTCTCGCGCGTGCACGGGCTCAGGTTCTCGATCGCGCTCGTGCACGAGCCGATCTCGGAGGAGGTGTTCGAGCGGGCGGGCATCGACGTCGCAGTCAACCCGCGGTCTGTGACGGCCGAGGAGATGGTCCGCTTCGCGCACGACCCGCGCATCCGCCAGCTCGCGATGCTGGAAGGCGACCGCTTCGAGGTACTCGACATCACCGTGAGGCCCGACAGCGAGCTCTGTGGCAAGGCGTTCCGTGACTTGCCGATGACGGGCTCACTGATCGGCGCGATCATCCGCGACGGCGCAGCGATCTTCCCGCATGGGAACGACACGCTCGAGCCGGGCGACCGTGCGATCATCTTCACCGAGTCGTCCCGCGTCGCACAGGTCGAGCGGGTCCTCTAAGCAGGCGTGGTCGCGGTCGCCGGGAAGCGCGGGCGGCTCGGGCTCGGGGTCGACGTCGGTGCCGCCCTCAACTTCGTCAGCTCGGTCCTGAAGTACCTTGTCGGCGCTTTCCTTTTCCCGGCCGCGATCGCGCTCGGGTACGGCGAGCCGTTCTGGCCCTTCCTTGTCGCCGGAGCCCTGACGGCGTTCACGTGCGTTGCCGGCGAGCACGTCACGTCAGCCCGCCTCGGTCTCGGACCGTGCGAGGGTTTCCTCGCCGTCGCGTTGACATGGCTCGCAGTACCGGCGTTCGGTTCCCTGCCCTATCTCTTCGCGGGAGTGGATCAGCTCGCTAATCCGGTCAACG
>JBPCPR010000035.1:0-4636 GCA_050998925.1 Gaiellaceae bacterium | reverse complement strand
CTTCCTTTCACGCTCGAGTTCAGAATCGTTCACGTCGACGGCTCCATTCGCTGGGTCTACGAGCGGGGCCAGCCGATGCGAAGTCCCGCCGGGGATCACCTCTGGCTGGACGGAGCGATCTTCGATATCACGGACCGCATCGAGTCGTCCCGGCAGCTTCGCGAGTCGCACACTCGGCTCGAGCTCGCCGGCCTCGCAACCGGGAGCGCCGTCTACGAATGGGATCTCAGGACGCACGACACAGCCTGGACCGAGAGCATGACGAGCACGTTCGGGTATCCGGCGGAAGCCATCGAGCCCTCGTACGACTGGTGGCTGTCGCGCCTTCATCCCGAAGACCGAGCGCGGGTCGATCACGAGTGCACCCAGGCAACTTCCGCCCTGGACACGACCGGGTTCTCGCAGGAGTACCGCTTTCTGGCGGCCGACGGATCCTGGCGGCACGTCATAGACCGAGGCCTGCTCGCCCGCGACCGCTCCGGAATAGCAACGCATGCGGTCGGCGCCATGATCGACGTCACCGAGACGAAGAAGCTCGAGGAGCAGCTGAGACAGTCCCAGAAGCTCGACGCGGTCGGCCAGCTTGCGGGAGGTGTCGCCCACGATTTCAACAACATGCTGACCGCGATCAGCGGCTACGCGGACTTCCTCGAGGCGTACTCCGGATCGGACGCGGTGGTGCGGCGAAACGTGGCAGGGATCAAGGCAGGAGCAGACCGGGCGTCCTCGCTGACACGTCAGCTCCTGGCCTTCACCCGCCGCCAGGTCCTGGAGTCGAAGGTCCTCGAGGTCAACCGCATCGTCCGCGACGCCCACGGGCTCATCGGCCGGCTGATCCGGGAGGATGTCCTGGTCACGCTCCAGCTCGACTCCGGTCCGGCGAGGATCAAGGCCGACCCGAACCAGCTCGAGCAGGTGCTCGTCAACCTCGTGGTGAATGCCCGTGACGCGATGCCCCAGGGTGGCGAGGTCGTGATCTCGACCAAGAACGTGCGGCTCGGCGAGGGGCATCGGGAGCAGGGCATTCCCGTACCGGCGGGTGACTACGTGCAGCTCCTGGTCGAGGACGACGGCCACGGCATGGACGAGAAAGTGGCCGCCAGGGCCTTCGAGCCCTTCTTCACCACGAAGGCACTCGGCGTCGGTACGGGACTCGGGCTTGCAACGGTCTACGGGATCGTCAAGCAGAGCGGCGGCTTCATCTTCCTCGAGAGCGCACCCACCGAGGGCACACGGGCGCGGATCTACCTCCGCACCACGAAGGAGGCCCTGACGGTCGAGCTCCCCGAGGCAATCAAGAGCGGCGGGAGAGAGCGGGGGCAGGGAACCATCCTCGTCGTCGAGGACGAGGAGCTCGTTCGAAGCGTGCTCATCGAAGCGCTCGAGAACAAAGGCTACGAGACGCTGGCCGCTGGAACAGGCTCCGAGGCGCTCGAGCTCGCGGACGTCCATGTCGGCCCGATCGACCTCGTCGTCACGGACGTCATCCTGCCGGGTATCACGGGCCCCGAAGTCGCCCGGGCGCTGGCCGAACGCCGTCCCGAAGCCAGGATCCTCTACATATCCGGCTACACGGACACGATCGTCCTCGACCGGGACCGGGACGGCACCGCCCCCTTGCTCGTGAAGCCCTTCTCGATGCAACAGCTCTACGAGCGGATCGAGGAAGTCCTCGACAGCTCCTCGCGGCAGACAGAGCCTTACCAGCTCCCCCGAACGGCCTAGCCGTCGGGCACGAAAGAGAGACTCGTTCGAGGGAGATCTTCTGCCGAAGCCTCCGCTTACGCGGTCGCGTGCGTAGGTTTCATCAATCCGGCCCGGCGGGCTCGCCTCGGCTCAGCGGACGGACTCGGGCGAGGGGACTCTCCCGATGCCAGCGTCGCGCCTGTTGACGAGTGGGAGTCCCTCCCGAAGGTGCTCACGGACGACCCAACCGACTGCGAGCGCCCAGACCCCGAGCAGCGTGGCGTACGTCGCCCAGCGTAGCCCAGCCTGGACGCCCGCCACATCGAACATCGTGCGGATATTCGTGAGGACGATCAAGCCGCCGACTGAAGACCCGAGCAGCCGGGCGGTCACCTTCTGGACGAGCCAGGCGGCGCAAGGCGCGGCGACGACACCCCCTGCCAGGAGCGCGGCGACGACGTCCCACCTCATGCCTTGACTTCCGAGCGCGAGCAGGAAGCCGCCGCTCGCCGCCATCGCCACGAGGAACTCGCTCGTGTCGACCGAGCCGACAATCTTTCGCGGCTCCATCTTCCCGCTCGCTAGGAGCGTCGGCGTCGCCACGGGCCCCCAGCCGCCGCCCCCGGTGGCGTCCACGAACCCCGCGGCGAGCCCGAGTGGCGCGAGGTAGCGACCTCGCACGTACGGACGGCCCGAGCGGCGCGGAGCGCCCCGGAGCGTAAAGCGGGCAAGGACGTAGACGCCGAGCGCGAGCAGAATCCCCGCCATCCACGGCTTCGCGAGCTCGGCCGAGACCGAGCTCAGTACGACCGCTCCGACGAAGGCGCCGATCGCGCCCGGGATGCCGATCCGCCTGACGGTGCGCCAGTCGATGTTCCCGAAGCGCCAGTGCGAGGCTCCGGAGACGAGTGTCGTCCCGAGCTCTGCGAAGTGCACCGAGGCCGACGCCATGGCGGGGCTCAGCCCGATGGCGAGCACGAGCGTCGTGGAGGTGGCGCCATAGGCCATTCCGAGCGCGCCGTCGACGAGCTGGGCGGCAAAGCCGGCCAGCGCAAGGACGATCAGCATCGGCATGGACATTCCCTTCGAGTCGACGGCAGATGATATTATTTATATGTCATACAAACATTGTCGAAATCGAGTGGAGTGTCAAGCTAGAACCGACCTTGTGGATCTCACGACGAACCGATTACGCCTCGCGGGCTCTGCTCGTGCTCGCAATCGAGGATGGTGGCCCGCTCAAGCTCGAGGAGCTCGCGGAGGCAACCGAGGCGCCCCGATCCGTCCTCGAGCAGATCATGCCGACCCTCAGGACCGCGGGCCTCGTCCGCTCGCTGCGCGGACCGGCCGGCGGCTACCGCCTCAACCGCCCGCCCGAGGAGATCACCCTCGAGCGGGTCGTTCGGCTCTTCGAAGGGCAGCTGGCGCCGATCGGCTACGCGACGCGCCGGAACCCCGATCCGTGCCCCGAGAACGTGGCTCGATCGTTAAGACCGGTCTGGGAAGAGGTGCGCGACGAGACGATCCGGATCCTCGAGCAGACGACGTTCGCCCAGCTCGCGGACCGTGCCCGCTGACGGACGCGGTGAGCGAGCCCGAGAGCGGAAAGAGAAAGAGTGCCGTGTCCTCGGGAGCACTCCTAGGGCCACGGGAAGGATGCGGGAAGCTGGGTTTGCGCGCGGGACACGCGCCTCCCCTGTGGCTCGGGAGCCCAGCTCCCCGCCTTTCAAGTTTCGGCAAGGGACGAAATCACCTTTAGGAATGTCGACTGAGACTCGGTCTCCCGCGGCCTTGACGCCCAACCGTTTCTGACGAGAGTGAGAGGTACGCGCTTCGCCTGCGGCAACTCGCGGGGCGCGACAGCGGCAGTGACAGTCGAAGTCAGCGACCCAACCCTGGTGGAGGACCTGATCGAGTCCTTGCGGGCCTCGCGCTGCATCGTCGCCCGCACGGGAGCGAAGACGGTGAACGTTCGCTTCGGCTGGCCGTTGCGCGACGACCAGGCGCACCGGGAGCTCGACGTCTACCTGCGCGTCTGGGGAGCGAGACACCGGAGGGCCTGGGCGATTCGGGTGGGCTGAGGGGCAGGGAGGCGGCGGGACGACCGGGCTTAGCGGCGCCCGGACGGGACGTTCGCCTCCCTGCTCGTCAGCACGAAGGCGACCGCGGACTCAAGGTTCCCGGCGGATTCCCGCTTACTTGCTGCGTCCGACCGAATTCCGGCTTGTGGCCTCCAGACGTGCCGTGATCCGCTCGAGGCGCGCAAGACGGCGGTCGACACCTTGCCAGCCTGTCGTGATCAGCTCGACGAGCACTGCGAGGTCCTGGAGACGATCGTGGCGCTCTTCCGAGCTCCCCTGCTTGATCTCTCGAACCGACACGACGAGGTCTTCGAGGATGTCGGCCAGCCTCTGCATGACTTCCCGGTTGAGTTCGAGCGGGCCGCCGGCACCATTCGAGTGAGCCGCGTGTGAGCTTGCAAGCTCATGACCCGCGGCAGGGCGGGCGGTCTGCATGGCGCTCCTCGACGGCTTCGCCGCATCGGCTCGAGACGCCGGCTCGATGCCCGCGCTGTCCGCCGCTACCACGTTGCGCGCACGAAGCAGGCCGAGTCTCTTGACGGCCTCAGCGTCGTCGGCGTCGAGATCCTCGAGGACCTCGAGGACACGTTCCTCGATCGCACGGCTAACAGGCTGGTTCTCGAGGACACGGACGACCCCCTCGACCGCGACGTCCGCCCGCTCCGCGATCCGCTCCAGAATGGACACTGTCAAAGCTTACGCTGGTTTCCGGCCTTGGCTAGGCCGAATGCCGAGAGGTTGGTCCCCCCTACCGACGTCATGTGGGTGGGCGCACGACCGAGAACTTGGCGCCGGCGAAGTCGCCGTTCCGTCCCAACTCGTCGAGACGCAGCTCGATCCGGCGGGGTAACAGAGGCGCGCCTCCACCC
>JBPCPR010000003.1:0-3751 GCA_050998925.1 Gaiellaceae bacterium | reverse complement strand
ACCCGCTACTGCGCGCGACCATCCGCAACGAGCTCGCCGAGATTCTGCGCGCAATCGATGTGACGGTGCTCTTCGTGACGCACGACCGCGAGGAAGCGTTCTCGATGGCAGACCGACTCGCCTTGATGCGGGAGGGGCGAATCGTGCAGTCGGGCGCGCCCGAGGACATCTACCTCGCACCGGCTGACCGCTGGGTCGCGGAGTTCGCCGGTGCCGGCAACTTCCTGGGCGGCGAGCTCGAGGGCGAGCTCGTCCAGACGCTGATCGGCCGCTTCCCGGTCGAGAATCCGAGCCCTGCGCGCAAGGTCGAGGTCCTGGTCCGGCCAGAGCTGCTCGAGTTGCGCACCGATCCCGCGGGCGCAGGCGAGGTCGTCTCGCGGGAGTTCCGTGGCCACGACGTCTTCTACCGTGTTCAGCTCTCGAACGGCTCGACGGTCGTCTCGCACCGACCCTCGACAGAAGTCATTCCGCTCGGGGCGCGCGTCGCGCTCCACCCGCACGAACGCCGCGTGACGGTGTTCGAGCGGGTTCCGGCTTGACGCGTCAGGTCCACCTTACATAGCGTATCGCCACTGTAAGGCGGACCTGACACTTTCGAAGGGAGACGCGATGCGACTGCTGGTGGTGACGGCTGCGAGCCTCCTCTCCTTGGCGGCAGGGTGCGGGGGGAACGACGAGAACGAGAGCGGCGGGGCACAGGACGGCGAGATGAAGCTCGTCGTCTACTCCGGCCGGGAGGAAGAGCTCGTCGAGCCGCTGTTCGAGGAGTTCGAGCACCACACGGGGATCGACGTCGAGGTGCGCTACGGGGATAGCGCCGAGCTCGCGGCGACGATTGCGGAGGAGGGCGACAACAGTCCCGCCGACGTGTTCTTCGCGCAGGACCCCGGCTCCCTCGGCGCAGTCGAGGCTGAGGGTCTGCTGGCAGAGCTGCCGGACGAGATCCTCGACCGCGTGCCCGAGCGCTTCCGCGACCCGGACGGCCACTGGGTCGGCACCTCGGGCCGCGCGCGCGTAGTCGCCTACAACACCGACGAGCTCTCCGAGGCCGAGTTGCCGAGCTCGATCCTCGACTACACCGACCCGAAGTGGAAGGGAAGGATCGGGCTACCGCCGACGAACGCGTCTTTCCAGGCATTCGTCTCCGCCATGGTGCTCACGCTCGGCGAGGAGCGCACGCGCCAGTGGCTCGAGGGCATCAAGGCCAATGATCCGAAGCTCTACGAGAAGAACACACCCACCGTCGAGGCCGTCGCAGCCGGCGAGATCACGGTCGGCTTCGTCAACCACTACTACCTCTACCTCGTCAAGGAGGAGCAGCCCGACGCGCCCGTCGCGAACGACTACCTGCCCGGAGACGACCCGGGCGCGCTCGTCTCCGTCGCCGGCGCCGGCATCCTCGGAAGCGCCGAGCACGACGAGGCGGCTCGGAGCCTCGTCGGGTTCCTCCTCTCGGAGACGGGCCAGCGCTTCTACGTCGACGAGGCCGAGGAGGCGGAGTACCCGCTCGTCGAGGGAGTCGATCCCGTCGCGGGCCTACCGCCTCTCGAAGAGCTGCAAGGCCCGCAGATCGAGCTGGACGCGCTCGGGCCGCAGCTCGAGAAGACGCTCGAGCTCCTGAACGAGGTCGGCTTCACGTCATGAAGCGGGCGAGGGCGCCCGTCGCGCTGGCCGTTCCGGCCGTTGCGGCGGTCGCCCTCGTTCTCCTCCCGCTCGCGTACCTGATCCTCCGCGCGGGCGACGGCGGGCTCGATGCGCTCCACGTGCTCGGGCGCCCGGGGACGCTCGACCTCGTCGGCAAGACCGCCTTGCTGGTCGGCGCGGTGACCGTCGCGGCGATCGCCATCGGGCGTTCGCTCGCCTGGCTCGTCACCCGAACGGACCTGCCCGCGCGACGGCTGATCGCCGTCCTCGCGACGCTCCCGCTCGTGATCCCGAGCTACGTCGCGGCACTCGCGTTGCTGGGCGCGCTCGGCCCGCGCGGGCTCTTGCAACGCCTGCTCGAGGGGCCGCTCGGCGTCGAGCGGCTGCCCGAGATCTACGGCTTCGTGGGCGCGTGGCTCGCACTCACGCTCTCCACCTACCCCTACGTGTTCCTCCTCAGCGCAGCCGCGCTGCGCGGGCTCGATCCCGCTCCGGAGGAGGCCGCGCGCGCGCTCGGCCACTCGGGCTGGTCGGTCTTCCGGCGCGTGACGCTGCCGACGCTTCGCCCCTCGCTCGGCGCCGGCTCGCTCCTCGTCGCCCTCTACACGCTGTCCGATTTCGGCGCCGTCTCGCTCATGCAGTACGACGCGCTCACCCGCTCGATCTACCTCCAGTACCGCTCGTTGTTCGACCGAACGCCGGCGGCGGTGCTCGCGCTCGTGCTCGTCGCCCTGACGATCGTCCTGCTCGTGCTGGAGGAGCGCTCGCGCCGCGGCGTGCGCCTCCACCGCTCGGGGAGCGGCGCCGACCGTCCGGCGCCGCTCGTGCCGCTCCGCCGCTGGCGCTGGCCAGCGCTCGCGTTCTGCGGCGCGGTGGTGACAGCCTTCCTCCTGGCTCCGGTCGGCGTCCTCGTCTACTGGTCCGCGCGCGCGGTCGACCTCGGCTACGGGATCAGCTTCGCGTGGGAGGCAGCGCTCTCGTCGCTCTCCGTCGGCGCTCTCGCGGCCGCGGCAGCGGTGCTGGCGGTCCTTCCGGTCGCCTTCCTCGCCCACCGCTACCCGAGCGGCTGGACGCGTACGATCGAGCGGCTCGCGTTCACCGGCAACGCGCTGCCGGGAATCGTCATCGCCCTCTCGCTCGTCTTCTTCGCCGCCAACTACGCCGAGCCGCTCTACCAGACGCTCGCGCTGCTCGTCTTCGCGTACGTCGTCCGCTTCTTCCCGCAAGCGCTCGCCGGTGTCGGCTCCGCGCTCCACGCGGTCAACCCGCGGGTCGAGGAAGCAGCGCGGAGCCTCGGGCGGGGCCCCGTGCTCGTCCTCGTCACGGTCACCGTGCCGCTGATCCGCCGGGGCCTACTCGCGGGCGGCGCGCTCGTCTTCCTGAACGCGATGAAGGAGCTGCCCGCGACGCTACTCCTGCGCCCGATCGGCTTCGAGACGCTCGCGACCGAGATCTGGAAGTACACCTCGCTGAGCTCCTACTCCCGGGCCGCACCCCCGGCGCTGCTCCTCATCCTCGTCTCGGCTCCGGTCGTCTATCTGCTGGCGGCGCGACGAAGCACGGATCTCGGGGCACCGGGATAGAGCGGCGTCCCCAGTCTCACTCGCTCGCCACGTCGACGCTGACGTCGAGGGTCCCTCCGTTGTTGTCGTACCAGCCGGGGTCGCCTTTGTAGTAGAAGCCGTCGGCGAATCCGAGGAAGAGCCGTGTCGCTTTGGGCGGGACGCTGTAGCTACGCCCCTTCCCGTCACCGACGAGGAAAGTCTGGGCGGTGCGGGGCTCGAGCGCGTCGAGCTCCTCGCCGTCGGAGTAGTCGAGGCGAGGCGGCGCTTGCCCCGAGGGCGGGGCCTTGGTCGAGCTCGAGTCGCCTTCGGCAACCGGCTCAGTGCTAGACGTCTCGGACGATTCGGCGCGCTTCTCCTCGCCCCCGCAAGCCGCGACGGCGACGGATAGGGCGGCGATCAGCAACAGGAAAGTCAGATGCTTCATTGCACTCTCTCCTCTCGGGGAACAGGCGAGGGGGGGCGCCCCACGCGGCCTCCCCCCCGATCCCTCCGAGCACGACCGGGGGGACGGATCGTCGCGCGGAGCCAGGGAGGGGCCAGGA
>JBPCPR010000198.1:0-9450 GCA_050998925.1 Gaiellaceae bacterium | reverse complement strand
ACGAGCTCTGGGGCCGGCCGATCACGTCAGTTCTCGTCTCGGCCACCCTCGACGAGCGATTCGCCAGGGCCCGTCTGGGGCTCGAGAGCCCGCGCTCCCTGGTCGCGGCTTCTCCCTTCGACTTTCGCGAGCAGGCGCTCGTCTACGTCCCGGCGCGGCTCCCCGAGCCACGGGCCCCCGGATACGCAGAGCGCCTGGCGGACGAGGTGACAGCCCTCTGTCGCCTCTCGCGCGGGCGGGCGCTCGTTCTCACGTCGTCCTATCGGGCGCTCGATTCGTTGGTCGGCCTCGTCGGGCCGCGGCTCCCGTACACCGTCCTCTGCCAGGGGGATGCTCCTCGGGAGCGCCTGCTCGAGCGTTTTCGGGCGGAGGTGGACTCGGTCCTCTTCGCGACCTCGACGTTCTGGCAGGGCATCGACGTCCAGGGCGAATCTCTCTCGCTGCTCGTGATCGACAAGCTCCCGTTCTCGGCACCCGGAGATCCGCTCGTCGAGGCCCGGTGCGAAGGGATCGCGCGCAAGGGTGGGGACTGGTTCGCCGAGTACGCGCTCCCGAGCGCGATCCTTCAGCTCCGCCAGGGGTTCGGCCGCTTGATCCGGAGCCACTCCGACGAGGGAGTGGTCGCGATTCTCGACTCCCGTCTCCGGACGAAAGGCTACGGACGCCGCTTCTTCGAAGCTCTGCCGCCGTGCCCGGTCGTATCCGAGCTGGATGAGGTCGCCGCCTTCTATGGAAGCGACGTCCGTGCGTCCGCCTGAGTTGCGTCTGGTGCGCTGCTAGCGTTTCCTCGATGGCCAAGAAGAAAAGCCGCACGCCCGCTCCTCCCCGGCCCGTCCAGGCGCCGAAGCGGCGGTTCGAGGCCCGGAACCCGAGACGGAATCGAAGCTACCTGATCGCTCTGGGGGCTCTCGCCGCCCTGCTCGCGACGACCGCGATCGCATTCGCCCTCCGTGGTGGCAGCGAGGACGTGAAAGCCGCCCTCGCGGAGGGCGGCTGCACGCGCGAGACCGTCCAGTCGCAAGGGCAGCGACACGTGGAGAAGCTCGCGGAGAACTTCAAGTACAACTCCGTGCCCGCGACGAGCGGGCCGCACCAGCCGCAGCCTCTCGCACCGGTCGTCTGGGGCGTCTACGACGATCCGGTCGAGCAGGTCAAGGTCGTCCACAACCTCGAGCACGGCGGCGTCATCGTCCAGTACGGACCGGAGGTGCCCGCGCAGGCCGTCCAGGACATCATCGTGTGGTATCGAGACGACCCGAACGGCCTCGTCGTCGCACCCCTTGCGCCGGCGCTCCTCGAGGAGGAGCCGGAGCTCTCGGACGGAATCGCCCTGACGGCGTGGACGTACCTCCAGACGTGCAAGCGGTTCAACGAGGAGGCGTTCTCGAACTTCGTCGACCTACACCGCGGGAACGGGCCGGAACGCTTCCCGGTCTCGGCCTTAACCCCCGGGAGGAGATACCCGCGGGGGGGTGGAGGAACGGTAGACGTAGAGTAATTAAAATCCTCGTGGCGAGAGCCAGTGTGGGTTCGACTCCCACCCCCGGCATAGAACGCCTGCGAAAAGGCTTTCAGTACCTGGGCCGGCATTCTCCCGGCCCCGTGGGCTCAGGCTTGGCGAGCTCGCGGTGCAGCAACACGCCCACCATCACGAGTGCGACGCCGGCCAGGTCCACGGCGGACGGCAGCTGCCGGAGCACGACGACGCCGATGACCGTCGCCATCGCCGGCAAGAGCGCCACGAACAGCGCGTAGGTCGCCCGCGCCAGCCGCGCCATCGCGAGCTGGTCGAAGACGTAAGGGATGACCGACGAGGAGACTCCGACGCCGACCCCGGCGGCGATCGCGACCGGGTCGCCGAGTGCATGGGCCGCTCCCGAGAAGCCGATCGGCGACACGAAGACGAAGGCGATCACAATCGCCGCCGCCAACCCGTCGATGCCGCCCATCGCGGAGCGCCGCGCGACGCGGTGCGCCAGGACGATGTAGACGGTGAACAACGCGGCGTTCGCGAAGGCGAAGGCGATGCCGACCGGCTCGCCCGCGAAGCGCACGTGGGTCAGCAGGTAGACACCGGCTGTCGCCGCGACGATGGCGGCGAAGTTGCGTCCGATGCAGGCTCCGATCAAAGCGAGGACGATCGGTCCGATGAACTCGATCGCTGCCACCGTCGCCAACGGCAGCCTGTCGATCGAGATGTAGAAGCAGGCGTTCATCCCGGCGAAGACGGCGCCGAGCGCGACGATCAGAAGCCGGCCGCCGCGGTCGAGAGCCGCAAACTTCCGCCACGGACGCCGCCAGATCGCGAACACCACCGCCGCCGAGGCGATGCGCATCCAGGCCACGCCCAAGACGTCGACGCGGGCAAAGAGCAGTACCGCGAACGAGGGGCCGAGGTAGTGGAAGACCGCGCTGCCCAAGAAGTACGCGTGCGGCGGCACTGAGGCGGCGCGTCCGGCCAGGGACGCTCGCTCTGCACGAGCCTGACGGGGGTCTCCGGCGATACGGGAAAGTCTTCCTGTGATCGGGCCAATTGGACAGGATCAATCAAAGGCGTTACCCTTGAAAAAGGCCATGAACAAAGGGCTTACGGCCAATCGGTCCGGGAATCGTCAAGGCATGGACGAAACTGACCGTAGAATCCTCGGCGAGCTGACAAAGGACGGCCGCGTCTCCTTCGCCGAGCTCGGGCGCCGGATCAGCCTCTCGCCGCCGGCGGTTGCCGAGCGCGTCCAACGTCTCGAACGAGCCGGCGTCATCACCGGCTACCGGGCCGAGGTCGACCCGCGCCGCCTCGGCTATGAGCTGACGGCCATCGTCCGCATCAAGCCGGCCGCCGGCCAGCTCGCGCGCATACCCGAGCTCGCCGCCGAGATTCCCGAGATCGGCGAGTGCCATCGCATCACCGGCGAGGACTGCTTCTTTCTGAAAGTGCACCTGCGCTCGATCGACGACCTGAGCGAGCTGCTCGACCGCTTCCTCGTCTACGGCGAGACCTCGACCTCCCTGATCAACGCCTCGCCGATCCCTCGCCGCGACCCGCCGTTCGCCGTCGAGGGGTAGCGGTAGGGGCTACGAGCAGGGTGAGAGAATCGTCTCGACGTCGAACGCCGGGGGCGGAAGGTCGGCTTCCGGTGGGACGCTTCCGTCGAGAGCGCGTAGCGCGCGGGCCACCCTCCTCTCCTCGGACGGTGAACGTCCGTAGATCTTCACGCCGATAGTCGACGTGAACAGCACGAGCCCGTCGTGCCTTACCGTCGGAACTCCACGAAGGGAAGGACGCCGGTGGCACTCCACCACCACCCCTGGGCGCCAGTCATCGACACGGAGCGGAAAGATCTGGACTTCGCTTGGCCGGCCGCACGAGCCTCCTTCTGGGCCGAGGAATCCATCCGGGTCTTCCACGTCGCAGGTCCCGTAGACGAACAGGGCCCTGGTTTGTCCGTTCCGCTCGGCGTGCGTGAGGGGCAGTCCTGCGAATGAACGTCCGGCGAAATAGAGGGGAACGCCCGGAGCGTTCAAGAGCTCTTCGAGCTGCTCGGCTTCGACAGGCCGGTCCTCCTGCCCTCCAAAGGCACATCCGAACGCCCCGAGAGCCAGCGCGAGTCCCAGGGCGATCCGAAGAAAGCACCCTGGCACGGCGCCTCAGAGCCTGAACGGCCCCGGTACCGCCGGGATCTTCGGGATCACGACCCGTGCGATCGTCTCGAAGCCGGGGCCCGGCTTGCAGGCCTGCGCGATACCCACGTCGCAGGCGACCGAGAGGAAGATGAAGGCGTCCTCGTGCGTGAAGTCCCACTCGTCCACGAGCATCCGGGCCGCTTCCTCGCACGCGAGCTGCATCGCCTCCATGAACTCGAAGTGCGTGCCGTGGACGACCCAACGGTCGGCGAGCTCGGTGACGGGCCAGCGCCCCTGCTTACTCTTCACCAGGTCGAAACGGACGACCACCTCGCCGGCGATCTCGACGCCTGTCCCGCAGATCTCGCCGTCGCCCATCGACGCATGCATGTCGCCGACAGCGAACATGCCGCCCGGCTGGCGCACCGGGAAGAGGATGCGCGCGCCCGGCCCGTGCAGGTGATTGTCGAGGTTGCCGCCGTGCTCGCCCGGGAGCGCGTTCGAGAGTGTCTCGCCCTCGGTCGCGACGCCCACGACGCCCACCATCGGTCTGGCGGGAAAGCGGATCCGCTCGTCCATCTGGATCCACCCGTCCTTGACGTCGAAGATCTTCGTCACCGGGGAGCGCACCTGCTCGTGGAGCTGCCCGTAGCCGGGCATGATCGTCGCGACGCCCCACTCGATCGGATTCACCTCGAGGATCTCGACGACGAGCGAGTCGCCCGGCTCCGCTCCCTTGACGGCGACGGGGCCCGTGGCGCTGTTGATCCGGCCCATGTCGATGCTCGTGACGAGGTCGTCCTCGGAGCGGATCTGACCGCTGAAGCAGTCGTTCGTCTCGAAGCGTACGACTGTACCGGGTTCGACCTCGACGACCGGCTCGATGTCGGGGCCGAACGCCCAGATGACGCTGTCGCGCCCGATCACCTCGTCGACAGTTGCGACGGCCACCCGGCGCCATTCTCGCCTCGCCCGGGAGTGAAAGGCAAGCGGCGGTACGCTCGCCGGGTGCTTTTCGTCGGAGCGATCCTGCTCGCGCTCTTCGTCCTCGACAGCCCCTGGGACGCCCTCGTCCTCGGAGCGGCCGCTGTCGTAGAGCTCGCCGAGATGGCGTTCTGGATCCGCTTCTCGCGCCGGCGCCGGATCCAGGTGGGCGCCGAGACGCTCGTCGGAGGCGTGGGGGAGGTCGTCCGCTCCTGCCGGCCACGGGGCCAGATCCGCCTCGACGCGGAGTTCTGGGAGGCGCGCTGCGACCATGGAGCGGACCTCGGTGAGCAGGTGCGAGTGGTCGGGCGGGACGGGCTGACCCTCGTCGTCGAGAAACACCCGCCGGAGCGGGGAAGTTAGACTCGCGGCGTGGCCAGGACGGCGGCAGAAGCGCTTCCGGCGACGCTGCCGCCCGAGCTCGACGATCCGCTCTTCCGGACGGCGCTCGGCCAGCTCGACGGCGCCCTCCTGCACGCGGGCGTACCGGCGGGCGCGGCGGAGGTGCTCCGGTTCCCCGAGCGAGCGCTCTCGGTCTCCATCCCGGTCCACCGCGACGACGGCTCGGTCGCCATCTTCCCGGGGTACCGGGTCCAGCACTCGAGCGTCCTCGGGCCGACAAAGGGCGGCATCCGCTACGACCCGGCGGTGACGCTCGGGGAGTGCGCGGCGCTCGCGATGTGGATGACCTGGAAGTGCGCGCTCCTCCGGCTTCCGTACGGCGGTGCCAAGGGCGGCGTCCGCTGTCAGCCGCGCGACTTCTCCGAGGGAGAGCGCGAGCGTCTGACCCGGCGCTTCACCCAGGAACTCCTACCGATCATCGGGCCCCAGCGCGACATTCCCGCCCCGGATATGGCCACCGACGAGCAGACCATGGCCTGGATGATGGACACGTACTCGATGCAGATCGGCCACGCGGTGCCCGAGATCGTGACGGGGAAGCCGCTCTCGGTCGGCGGGTCGGTGCTCCGCCCGGAGGCGACCGGCATCGGCGTGGTCATGGTGGTCGAGCAGGCGCTCCAGCTCCTGGGCTTCCGGCTCGCAGGGTCCTCCTGCGTCGTCCAGGGCTATGGGAAGGTCGGTGCGGTCGCCGCGCAGGAGCTCGTGCTTCGCGACGCCCGCGTGGTCGCGGTGTCGGACATCGCGGGTGGCGTCCACCGCGAGGAGGGTCTCGACCTCGAGGACGTCGACAGGTGGCGGGCCGAGCACGGCGACCTCGGCGGGTATCCGAACGCGGAGCCCCTGACGAACGCCGACCTGCTCGCGCTTCCCTGCGACGTGCTGGTGCTGGCGGCGACCGAGAACCAGGTCACCGGCGAGAACGCGGGCCGCGTACAGGCGCGCGTGATCGCGGAGGGCGCCAACGGGCCGACGTCGCTCGAGGCGGATGACATCCTGGCCGATCGCGGGATCCCGGTTCTGCCGGACATCCTCACGAACGCGGGTGGCGTGGCCGTCTCCTACTTCGAGTGGGTGCAGGACATCCAGCGGCTCTTCTGGGGCCGTGAGGAGATCCGGACGCGGCTCGGCGACCTGATGCGCGACGCGGTCGAGCGGGTGTGGGCGCACTCGGAGGAAGAGAGCCTCTCACTCCGCCGGGCGGCGCTCGTGACGAGCATCCGCGAGGTCGCCGACGCCCTCAGTGCGCGCGGGATCTATCCATGATCGTCCGCGAGGCCCTCGTCTCCGATCCCCGCGTCGTGCCGGGGGACGCCACCCCGCAGCAGGTGGCGGAGCTCCTCACGCATCCGCACGTCGAGAGCGCGCTCGTAGTCGACGGCGAGCGGCTCGTCGGTTGCATCACGCCTGAGACCCTCGTCACCGCGGTCGCGGAAGGGCGAGACCTCCGTTCCCTCTCGGCCGCAGAGCTCGCCGACGGCAGGGTGCACACGATCGGCCCGGAGGAGAGCCTCGAGGAGGCCCTGCGCGTCATGTCCGAGCACGACCTCGAGCGACTCGCGGTCGTCGACGGCGGACGGTTCCTGGGCATTCTCCCGCGCGAGCCCCTGATCCTGCGCATGGCCGCCGACGAGCTGGGCGAGACAGACCCCGACTAGCTCAGCAGCAGGTGCAGGCGCCGGGAGGCGCGTCGCCCTCGACCGGGACTGAGAGCTCGGAAGCGGCGAGTGCACCTCCGTGCATGAGGTCCCGCTCGCTGACCTCGAGCTCGTCGAGGCTGAAGTGGCGCATCGTCTCGAGGACGACGACCACGCCGGCGACGATCACAGGCGCACGCTCCGGATGGAGGCCGGGGAGCTTGCGGAGCTCCGACACGGGGCGGCCGCCGAGCTCGCCCAGGAACCGCTCGACGTGGGCGGCGGCAAGCTTGTGCCCGTGAACGAGCTCGGGCACCTCCTCCGCGAGGCCGAGGTCGAGCGCGGCCAGCGTCGTGACCGTTCCCGCGACGCCGAGCGCGATCGCCGGTCGGATCTCCGGGGGGATGGCGTCTCGCAGCAACTCGCGCACGTGGGCTGCGCCGGCCTCCAGCTCCCCGGCCGTCGGCGGATCGCCGTGCAGGAACCGCTCGGTCAGGCGGACGCAACCGAGGTCGAGGCTCGTGTGGAACGAGACGCCGTCGGGCCCGCCCAGAATCAGCTCCGTGGAGCCGCCGCCCACGTCGACGACGAGGGTGGAGCCCGCGATCTCGCGGCCCGAGGCGACGCCGCGGAACGTCAGGAGCGCCTCCTCGTGGCCGGAGAGGAGGCGTGTCGCGAAGCCGTAGCTCCACTCGAGCTCCCCGAGGAACGCCTCGCCGTTCTCCGCGTCGCGGACGGCGCTGGTGGCGAGCGCGAGCGTTCGCTCGGCGCCGAGGTCGTCCGCGGCGCGCCGGTAGTCGACGAGCGCGTTCCGCACGCGGGCGATCGCCGCGGGCAAGAGACGCTTCCGGGCCTCGACACCCTCCCCGAGCCGCGTGATCGCGAGCCGGCGGTCGAGCTCGTCGATCTGGTCGCCGGACACGTCGGCGACGAGCAGCCGCGTCGAGTTCGTCCCGATGTCGACGACCGCGACCCGGGTCACTTGCGCGGAGCCGCGTGGCGGAGCCGGCTGACCGCGTCGATGCTGTCGCTCATCGCCCACTTGAGCACGCCGAGCTTCTCCGCCGAGCGCTGGAGCAGGGCGAGCCGTGCCTCGAGCTCGGCGGCGCGCTCCGAAGCCGTCTCGAAGCGGCGCTCGACCGCCTCTGCGTCCCGGGAAAGATCATCGAGCGCGACGAGCAGGCGCTTCTGCGATTCACGGAGGAGCCGGTAGGTACGAAGCGAGAGCACGATCGCGACGACCGCCGTGACAACGACCACGGCGACGAAGAGAGCGATAGAAACCCAGGTCCACCAAGGCACGGAGCCAATCGTAGCGTTCGTCCTTTGGTATCCTGGAAGGAGCGACGCGGGGTGGAGCAGTCAGGTAGCTCGCCGGGCTCATAACCCGGAGGTCGCAGGTTCAAATCCTGCCCCCGCTACTCAGAAGGGTTAGAACCCAGAGGGCGACCGGCCTCCGGCAGGCGTTGACCCGGCTGCTGCGACAGCCTCGGGGTCACGTGGGATGAGCGCCACCGCCGTGTGCAGTCCTGACACCCGCGGGTTCGTTAGGTTCCGTACGCTGCTGATGTCGCGGCAAGTCTTTTCCGGCCGCGTTTGGATGAACGGGGACTCTTTCCTCGTCGTCGACTGCAGCGCACTCGGCCTGATCGAGCCGCGCGCATGACCGCGGCGCTCGAGGGCAGGCGCGCGCTCGTCACGGGCGCGGCGCGCAGGATCGGCGAGGCCACCGCTCGCCGCTTCTGCGAAGAAGGGGCGCGCGTGGTTCTCACGGACGTGGACGCCGAGGTGGTCGAGGCGGCGGCGGCCGCGCTCTCCGACCGGGGCCACGACGCGGTCGGTCTGCCCATGGACGTGACGGACGAAGCGGAGGTGGTTCGGGTCGTCGCCCAGGTGGCGGACCTCTTGGGCGGGCTCGATCTCGCGGTCGCCAACGCCGGCGTTTTGAGCGTCAGCTCGCTCGCCGAGCTTTCGCTCGCGGAGTTCGAGCACACGTTCCGTGTCAACGTGCTGGGTGTCTTCCTGACCCTGAAGCACGCGGCCCCGCGCCTGCGCGAGTCGGGCGGCGGGACGCTCCTCTGCACGGCCTCGCAGGCCGGCGTCCACGGCTACCGCGAAATGAGCGCCTACTGTGCATCGAAGTTCGCCGTCGTGGGCCTCGTCGAGTCGCTGGCGCAAGAGCTCGCCGGCGACGGGATCCGCGTGTGCGCGGTCGCTCCCGGCATCACCGAGACGGCGATGTACCGCGACCTCGTGCGCGGGCGGGCACAGGACTGGGGCATCGAGGAGGAGGCGGCCGACGAGCGGATCCGCGGGACGGTTCCGTTCAGGCGCGCGGCCACGCCGGACGAGATCGCCGGCGCCTTCGTGTACCTCGCCTCGCCGCAGGCCGCGTACATCTCCGGCGTCACGCTCGTCCTGGACGCCGCCGAGCTCTCCGGATGAGCCCGCTACTTCCGGAGAAGGTGGCACTGATCACCGGCGCTGCCTCGGGCATCGGGCGCGCGACCGCCCTCGTCTTCGCCGACGAGGGAGCGAAGCTCGTGCTCGCCGACGTCGACGACGCGGGCGGCGCGGAGACGGTGCGGCTCGTGGAGGAGCGTGGCGGCGAGGCGGTCTTCGTCGCGTGCGACGTGAGCTCGTCCGCCCGGGTGGAGGGGCTCGTTCGCGCGGGCGTCGAGCGGTTCGGCCGGCTCGACTGTGCGTTCAACAACGCCGGTATCGGAGGGGACAGCGCTCGGCTCGCCGACTACGAGGAAGAGGCGTGGAACCGCGTGATCGCCGTGAACCTGACCGGCGTGTTTCTCTG
>JBPCPR010000185.1:0-7547 GCA_050998925.1 Gaiellaceae bacterium | reverse complement strand
CCGCCACGGCCGCGCAGAGCGAGGCGGCGAGGCTGCCGGTGCGCGCCTCGGGGTCGAAGAGCCGGCCGAGCGCGCTCTTCCGGGAGAGCCCGACGAGCACCGGCCGCCCCAGCGCGAGGAGGACGTCGAGCCGGCGGATCAGCTCGAAGTTCTGCGCGCCGGTCTTGCCGAAGCCGATCCCGGGATCGAGGCAGACGTGCTCCTCGGGGATTCCCGCCGCCACGGCGAACGAGAGCCGCTCCTCGAGGAACGCAGCCACCTCGGAGGCCACGTCGTCGTAGCGCGGATCGTCCTGCATCGTCCGCGGCTCGCCCAGCATGTGCATTAGACAGAGGTAGGCGTCTGAGTCGGCGACCGCCCCGGCAAGATCCGGGTCGGCTCGCAGCGCCGTGACGTCGTTCACGAGCACAGCGCCCAGCTCGAGCGCGCGGCGGGCCACTTCCGCCTTCGAGGTGTCGATCGAGACTGGAAGCCCTGCGAGGCCCTCGAGGACGGGCTCCACTCGCCGAAGCTCCTCCTCCGCCGACACGCCGTCAGAACCGGGCCGCGTCGACTCGCCTCCCACGTCGACCAGCGAGGCGCCCTCGTCGAGGAGGCGCTTGGCCTGCCCGATCGCACGCTCCGGGTCGAGAAAGGCGCCGCCGTCCGAAAAGCTGTCCGGCGTCACGTTGACGACGCCGACCACCGAGGGCCGTGGAAAGGCTTCCTCGAGGGGCGGGCTCACGGGGCGAGCCTATCCTAGAGCCCTTGCTCGACCTCCATTCGCACATCCTCCCGGGACTCGACGACGGGGCCCGCACGCTCGCGGACAGCCGCAAGCTGGCTCGCACGGCCCTGGCGGACGGCGTACGAGCGATCGCCGCCACCCCGCATGTCCGCGCGGACTATCCGACCAGCGTCGAGGCGATGGAGGCGAGCGTCGCGACCGTGCGACGCGATTTTGAGGAGCACGGGATCGAGCTCGAGGTGCTGCACGGCGGCGAGATCGCCCTCGACCGCTTCGGAGATCTCTCGCACGAGGAGCTGGAACGGTTCACGATCGGCCAGACCGGTCGCTACCTGCTCGTGGAGTTTCCGTATTCGGGCTGGCCGCTCGACCTCGAGCAGCGCCTGTTCGAGCTCCGAGTAGCCGGGCTCGACTCCCTCCTCGCCCATCCGGAGCGAAACCGCGAGGTCCAGGCCGATCCGGCGCGTCTCGAGCCGTTGGTCGCGGCCGGGACGCTGGTGCAGCTGACCGCAGCCTCGCTCGACGGCCGCATAGGGCGCTCCTCGCAGGCAGCCGCCGAAAGCCTCCTCTCCCGAGGGCTCGCCCACGTGATCGCGAGCGACGCACACACGCCCGAGGTGCGCGAGGTGGGCATCGCCGCAGCAGCAGCGTCGCTGAAAGACAAGGGCCTCGCGCGCTGGCTAGTCGAAGACGCCCCAGCCGCGATAGCAGCAGGCGAGCCTATACCGGCGCGCCCTGCGCACCCAGCGCGCCGAAAACGCCGGTTCGGTTTCTAGACTGGCCCAGCGGCCCCGCTGAACCAGCGCGCGAGCCGTACTCGGTCAGGTCGTTGTAGAAGGCGGCGCCTGGTACGGGGTAGAGCAAGGCGCGACGAGGTAAAGCGTCAACAAAGGGTGCATCGAAGGCGTCGTAACTCTGGAATACTTGACTAAACCTGGCTGCGACGGCCGCTTCTTCCGGTCGGGTTTGAGGTCTCTTGATCAAGGCATGCCTAAAGTGGAGTATGAATCTTTGCCCACCTCCTGTTTCCGTGGTTAGTAAGTTGGATTGCGGTGGATTGCGGGTCCGTACGGGAAGGATGAAGCGAAATGTAGGTGCGCTGCCGGCGCGCTGGCGGACAGGCTGATCTAGCCGTCGAAGAGGAGCGGTCCCGGTTGCCAGTCCCCTCCGAGATCGGAAACTTGAAGAGTGTGCCTCGACGAGGCGAGAGCCTCGTCGAGCAACGGCACTAGGAGCATCCAGCCGCGAAGGCGGCTGGTGCGTTCACCCCTTGGCACCTTCCGGCGGCGGCGGTTGCATGGTCGCGCCCGGAAGCGGGAAGGGGCGCGGCTGCGGCTGGGGCTTTCGCTCCGGCTTCTTCTCCGGCTCGGCCTCCGGCGCCTGCTGCTCCTCCTCGACGAACACGGTCTCCGGAGCTTCGCCCGCGAGCAGCCGCTCGAACTGATCCTTGTCGATCGTCTCACGCTCGATCAGGAGCTCGGAGAGCTTGTGCAGCTCGTCGATGTGCTCGCGCAGAACTCCTCGCGCCCGCTCGTGCGCCTCCTCGATGACGCGGCGGATCTCGTCGTCGATCTCGCGGGCCATCTCCTCGGAGTAGTCCGGCTCGGAGCCCATGTCGCGGCCGAGAAACGGCATGTCGTGGTTCCGGCCGAGCATGCGCGGCCCGAGCTTCTCGCTCATCCCGTAGCGCATGACCATGTGCTTCGAGGTCGAGGTGACCTTCTCGATGTCGTTCGCAGCGCCCGTGGTCACCTCGTGGAACACGAGCTCCTCGGCGGCACGGCCGCCGAGTGTCATCGCGAGCTGGTCCATGAGAGCGGACTTCGTGGTCAGGAACTTGTCCTCCGCGGGCAGCGAGATCGTGTAGCCGAGTGCCTGGCCGCGGCTGATGATCGAGATCTTGTGAACCGGGTCGCAGTTCGGCAGGTAGTGCCCGACGAGGGCGTGACCCATCTCGTGATAGGCGGTCACCTTCCGCTCGTGCTCCGAGAGGAGGCGCGTCTTCTTCTCCGGCCCGGCGATCACCCGCATGATCCCCTCCTCTAGCTCCAGCTCGCCGATCGTCTTGCGGCCGCGTCTGGCGGCCAGAAGGGCGGCCTCGTTGACCAGGTTCGCGAGTTCGGCGCCGGTGAAGCCCGGCGTCCCCGCGGCGAGCGTGTCCAGGTCGATGTCCTTGTCGAGCGGCTTGCCCTTCGTGTGCACCTCGAGAATCTGGCGGCGGCCGTTCCGGTCCGGGCGGTCGACCACGATCTGACGGTCGAAGCGGCCGGGACGCAGAAGCGCCGGGTCGAGGATGTCGGGGCGGTTGGTGGCAGCGATCAGGATGATGTTGTCCTTCATTTCGAAGCCGTCCATCTCGACGAGGAGCTGGTTCAGCGTCTGCTCGCGCTCGTCGTGGCCGCCGCCCAGACCGGCGCCGCGATGGCGGCCGACCGCGTCGATCTCGTCCATGAAGATGATGCAGGGGCTCGCCTGCTTGGCCTGCTCGAAGAGGTCGCGGACGCGCGAGGCGCCGACGCCGACGAACATCTCGACGAAGTCGGAGCCCGAGATCGAGAAGAACGGGACGCCGGCCTCGCCTGCGACCGAGCGCGCCAGGAGCGTCTTGCCTGTGCCCGGAGGCCCGTAGCGAAGCACGCCCTTGGGAATCCGCGCGCCGAGCGCCTGGAATTTCTTCGGGTTCTCGAGGAACTCCTTGATCTCCTGCAGCTCCTCGACGGCCTCATCGACACCGGCCACGTCCTTGAACGTGATCTTGGGGGAGTCCGGAGCCATCCGCTTGGCGCGGCTCTTGCCGAAGCTCATGACCTTGGAGCCGCCACCCTGCATCTGGTTCATGAGGAAGATCCAGAAGCCGAGGAAGATGACGAACGGGAGCGTGTAACTGAGGATCGAGAGCCAGGCGGAGCTGCCGGTGCCCTTCGAATCGAACGCGACCTCGCTCTCTTGGAGCTTCTCCTCGAAGGCCGCCTGGGACTGGTCGCTCGGGTAGTTCGACGTGACCTTCGTGCCACCCTGCATGGTCGCCTCGATCGAGCGGCCCTTCGGCTTGAAGAGCACGTTCTCGACCTCGCCGGCTTCCACCTTCTGGATCAGGTCGCTGTAGGCGAGCCTCGTCGCCTCGTCGCGATTCGGAAGCAGCGTCTGCGAGGCCAGATAAACCAGCAGGACGATGACGATGAGGGGGAAGAGTGCGCTGCGGAAGAAACGGCTCAAGAATGTCCTTGGATCACGTCGAAGGGTAGCAGTGTGCTATTCGGCCACCGGCCTTGGCTGGATGTCCTATTCGTTCTCCCCGTCGGCGATCAGATCCTCCCGCAAGACCCCGATGTAGGGGAGATTCCGGTACCGCTCGGCGAAGTCCAGCCCGTAACCGATCACGAAGCGGTTCGGGATCTCGAAGCCCACGTACCGGCACGGGACGGCGTTCTCCCGCCGGTCGGGCTTCGTGAGGAGCGCGCAGATCTCGAGCGACGCGGGCTGGCGGGCCTCGAGATTGCGCAGCAGGTAGGAGAGCGTCAGACCGGAGTCGATGATGTCCTCGACGATCACGACGTTCCGGTTCTCGATCGGCATGTCCAGGTCCTTCAAGATCCTGACGACCCCCGAGGAGTCGACGCCCGCGCCGTAGCTCGAGATGGCCATGAAGTCGACCTCGCACGGAAGGTCGATCTGGCGCATGAGGTCGGCCATGAAGAAGATGGCGCCCTTCAGGACCCCGATCAAGAGGAGATCGCTGTCGCGGTAGTCGGCCGTGATCTCGGCCCCGAGCTCGGCGACGCGCGCCTGGAGCGAGGCCTCGTCGACGAGGATCTCCTCGACCCCGGCCGTCAGCTCGGTCACATGGCCCTGGCTCAGCTCTCGCTCCTCGTGGCGCTGACGGCGCCCTCCCAGCCCGGCGCGCTCGCGATCCCCGGCACTGCAACCACCTCGTCGCCCTTGACTACGAGCGGCCAGGCCTCGCGCTCCGACCGGGGCACCTTGGCGTCCACGAAGAGATCCTGCACCTTCTTGGAGCGTCGTGCGAGCCGGTCCCCCGCGCGCCAGCCCCGGACCTGGAGCCCTGAGACCGTCGTCTCGATCGTCCAGGCCCCCCAGCGAACCGGACCGTCGAGCGCCACGGGACCGTGCTCGAGCCAGATCGAGTCGTACTCCCGCACCGCGATCCTCCCCTTCCCGAGGTCGACCCGGCGCGAGCCCCCGGGCGTCGCGAGCAGATCGGCGAGCGCGCGCTCGATGGGAAGCGGCAGCGCTCGCTGCTCCTCGAGCGCGGCCAGGAGGTTGCGCTCGGCACTCGGGTGCAGGCGCCTGAGCGCCGGAAGGATCTCGTCTCGGATCAGCCCGCGCTTCGTGTCCGGATTCGAGCTGTCGACGCGGAACTCGAGGCCCTCCGCCCGGCAATAGGCTTCGGTCTCCTCGCGCCAGAGCGTCAAGAGGGGCCGCACGACGCCATCCTCGCGCCGGGCGCGGATTCCCGTCGTCGTTCCGCTCGACGCGAGCCTGTAGAGGACCGTCTCGACCTGATCCGACGCGGTGTGCCCGGTCGCCCTAAGGCGCTCGGAAGCGAAGGAGTAGCGAAGCTCGCGGAGCTCCTCCTCGGTCCCTCCGGGCGCGTCGACCACCTGCGCCCCGAACTGCTCGCGACAGAAGCGGGCGTCCTCGTCGGACTCGGCGCCGCGCAGCCCGTGGTTCACGTGCAGGCTCTCGATCGCGTATCCGAGCGAGCGGAGCGCGTGCCAGAGACAGGTGGAGTCAGGACCGCCCGAGACGAGGCAGAGAACGTCGCTGCCGGGCGGGATCAAGTCATGCCGGCGGACGTGCTCCTCGATGCGAGTCCGGAGCGACCCCGTATCCACGCGGCCATTCTACGGCGGCTACGTCATCGGTCGGACCTAGAGGAGGGGCGTGACGTCGCAGCCGCGCTTCGCGAGCTCCGGCTGCGCTTCGACCAGGATCTCCCGGGCGAAGTTGGCGAGGCCGTAGGCGCGGAACATCCGCTTGCCGGCGCCGGGCTTTCCCTTGGCGAGATGCGCGACCGCGTCTCCGTACTCCAGGAACATCGCGTCGATCAAGACCTGGGCGCGGCGGAGCGAGGGATCGTGCGGCTCGGTGTAGGACACACGCTTGGCCGCGTTCCGAGCCTGAGCGACCATCTCGGCGGGCTCGATCGCACCGTTCTGGTAGCCGGAGGCCCAGATCCCGAGCGCCGTCATGTTGAGACCCGCGGTCTGGAGGAAGCGCTTGTCGAGGGCTCCACACGAATGTCCCGCCGCCGCCTGCGAGCCGGTGCAGGCACCGGTCGTCAGGGCGAGGGCGACCACTGCCGCAGAGAGGCCGAGCCGGCGCACTTCCCGAATCATCAGGCTGAGAGGGCAGCGGGGCTATGACCCGCCCGGGTGACCCTCGATCGAGGCGCGGCTACGACTACGGAAAGATGAGCGAGCGGTACACGATCGTCCGCCGCATCCCGACGGAGTCGTAGAGAGCGATCGCCGGGGTGTTCTCGGGGCGCACGAACAGACAGATGGCGGGTGTTCGCTCGAGGAGGAGCCGGCAGAGATCCTTGAGGCCTCGCTTCGCATTCCCGAGACCTCGGTGGGGCGGATCGACCCAGACCTGCTGGAGCTGCACAGCTCTGTCGGTCCACGCCGACGCCTCGGCCTTGAAGAGGACGTCGTCACCGTCCCGCCAGACCCAGCTCCGCCCCTGCTCGATCTGCATCCGCGTCCGCCACTCGAAGAGCGCCGGGCCACGTGCGAAGGCATCGACTCCCACCTCCTCCAGGTACGCCGAGGCGGACGCACGGACGAGCAGATCGAGGTCGGCCAGGCGCGCCGGCCGCAGGCCGCTTCCTCCAGGCAGGGGAGCTTCCTCGAGGACGTACACGGGTTGGCCCGGACGATCGTCGAGGGGCACGGGCATCCGGTCACGAAGGGCGGACCACAGGCCGGTGACGGCTGCCTCCTCCCCGACCATCATCCGCGGGTCTCCGCGCGACGCGAGGTCGGCGAAGGCCGCGGTCCCCGGCCCGGAAGGGACGAGGTTCGCGCCGATGTGGCAGAGGCTCGTCAGCCTGCCGTCCTCCCGGAGCCCGACGAAGCGGCCGAGGCCGCGGCGCGCAACGTCCTCGAGGAAAACACGCTCGCTCGGATCCTCGGCGCAGAAGGCGAGGACGTCGTCGAGGTCGGGCCTCTTCACCAGCCGTGCCATGGCGGGACGATAGTAGGGTGCGCGCGTGCCGATCCACGTTCGAGCCGAGCCGGGCGACTACGCGGAGGCGTGCCTCCTCCCCGGCGACCCTCTGCGGGCGAAGCACATCGCCGAGAACTTCCTCGAAGACGTAGTGCAGCGAAACTCCGAGCGCGGCATGCTGGGATTCTCGGGCACGTTCCGAGGGCGGCCCGTGTCCGTGCAAGCGACCGGGATGGGGTGCCCCTCGGCCGCGATCGTGATCGAGGAGCTCGTGCAGCTCGGCGTCAAGCGGCTCCTTCGCGTCGGAACCTGCGGCGGCTTGCAGCCGGATCTCCAGCTCGGCGACCTGATCGTGGCGCTCTCGGCCGTGCCGGCTGACGGCACAGCACGCCATTACACGGGCGGCGAGCCCCACGCGCCGACAGCCGACTGGGAGCTCGTCCACGGGGCCGTGCACGCTGCCAAGGAGCTCGACCGCCGCGTGCGGATCGGGCCGATCGTGTCCAGCGACGTCTTCTACGATCCGGACAAGGGCCGCGCCCTGCGGTGGTCGGACCGCGGCATCCTCGCCGTCGAGATGGAGGCCGCCGTTCTCTTCACCGTCGCCGCGCTCCGCAAGGTTCAGGCC
>JBPCPR010000168.1:0-5511 GCA_050998925.1 Gaiellaceae bacterium | reverse complement strand
GAAAGCTGGGTCGCGGGTTCGAATCCCGCCCTCTCCGCCTCCGTGCTCTCTAGCCTGCGGCCGTGTCCGCGAGGTACGCGACCAGATCCGAGAGCTGCTCGTCGTCGAGCTGCTCGCCGTACGTTTGCGGCATCAACCCCGGCTGGAAGCCCTCGGTGATCTCGGCATCCGGCTCGACGATCGACTGCCGGATCGAGTCGGTGTCGTCGCCTTGAAGCGTCTCGTCGAGATTCGGGCCCACGGTCGCACTCGTCCCGGCATCCTGGAGCGCGTGGCAACTGCCGCAGCCGGCGGAGGCGAAGACCGACTGTCCGCCCGCGGGGTCCCCTGCCGGCGCCGACGGCTCGGTCTCGCCGGTCTCACCGGTGGTGGCGCCCTCGCTCGTCGTGGCTTCGGCGGACGTCGTCGCCTCGCTCGAGGTCGTCTCCGCCGCCTCTCCGTGAGCGCTGAAGTCGTGAGCTTCGCCGAACGCTTCGACCGCGGCGAGCATGCCCGCGACGAGTAGGACGGCGAGCAGGGCAAAACGCTTCATGTGCCGGCCGGGAAAGTCCGGCCACCGGCGCGGGACGTAGAGCGAGACGATCAGGGCGAACCCGACCAGCACGGCCGCGACGACGCCGAGGATGACGTCGTTCCTGCCCTCGATGAGAGCGACGATCAGGTCGGTCCGGGCCACCGGGCTCGCATACGATACTGCCTCGAATGCGCCGCGTCGGCATCTACGTGGTGGCCGGCGGAGCATTTCTCCTCGCGGTCGTCCTCACGGTCACGGGCGCCGGCGAGCGACCCGGCGCGCTGCCGAACTGGCAAGCGCTGATCCTCGGGGTCGTGCAGGGCCTGACGGAGCTCCTCCCGATCTCGTCGTCCGGCCACCTCATTCTTGTGCCCTGGCTGGGCGAGTGGACCTACCTCGAGACACACGAGCAGTTCAACAAGACCTTCGACGTCGCCCTCCACCTGGGCACGCTCGTCTCGGTGGTTGCGTATTTCCGGCGAGATATCTGGACGCTCGTCCTCGCCTGGGCAGGGAGCGTCGGCCGGCGGCGCATCGACACAGCGGAGGAGCGGGTGGCGTGGTTCGTGCTGGTCTCGACCGTCCCCGCGGCCTTCGTCGGAGCCGCGGGCGAGAACGTCATCGAGCAGCACCTCGGCGATCCATGGCAGATCGCGATTCTGCTCGCCGTGTTCGGAGGTCTGCTCTGGATCTCGGATCTGACGGCGCCGCGAAGGGAGATGAGCGAGCTCAGCTGGCGTGGGGCGCTCGTGGTCGGGCTCGCACAGTGCCTGGCGCTGGCGCCGGGGGTCTCCCGCTCGGGCGTCACGATCACCGCGGCTCGCTTTCTCGGGCTCGACCGCGACGCCGCCGCGCGCTTCTCGTTTCTTCTCCTCGTCCCGATCGTGTTCGGTGCCTCCCTCCTCAAGGGTCTCACCGACGTCGTCTTCGGGGATCTCCCGCCGGGATCCGTGGGTCCCTTCGTGGTCGGCATGCTCGCGGCCGCCGTCACCGGGCTCGTCGCGATCTGGGCCCTCCTCGGCTACGTCCGCCGCCACACCTATGCGGTGTTCGTCGTCTACCGGCTTCTGATGGCCGCGGCCGTGGTCCTTCTGATCGCAACCGGCGTCCGGGACGCCAACTTCTAGCGGCCGACCCGCCAGCCGTAGCGCGCAGGTGTCCGGTCGAGGTTCCCCGCCCGATCCTTCGCCCGCACCCGCAGGACGTGCCTGCCACGAGTCAGGCCGCGGTACGCCTTCCGAGCCGAGCACGCGCGGAACCTCTTGCCGTCGAGACTGCACTGGAAGGTCGACCGGGCCTCCGACGAGCGGAACCTGAATCGCGCCGTTCGGGCGGCCAGCCTCGTAGGGGGTGCCTTCGGTATCGACGTGTTCGGCGGCTTCAGGTCGACCCGCCACGTCCACTTATCGGCGGTGGCGTCGAGGGCCCCGTCCTTGCCGGCTCGAACGTAGAAGGTATGGGTGCCGTGAGTCAGCGACCTGAAGGTCTTCGGCGAGGTACAGGCGGTGAAGGGGTTCCGGTCGAGGTGGCACTGAAACGGCGAACCGGCTAGAGACGACGAGAAGCGGAAGGACGCGGTGCGCTTCCGGGTGAGCTTGCCCGGGCGCGACACGATCGTGGTGTTGGGCGCGGGCGACAGCCCGTACACCTCGAGCTCGGCAACGTCCATGTACTGCGCGCCCGAGGAGCCGGGCGTGCTTCCCTGGGGCGAGTGCAGGGTCAGCCGGACGAAGCGGACGCCGGCCGTACCCCCGCTCGGCGGCACCCTGTTCAGGCGATGGTTGTGTGAAGCGTTGAACGCGCCGGCGGCGGACGTGGTGAAGGTCGCACCGTCGGAGGAGGTCGCGATCGAGAACTGGGCGAGCGAGGCGCTGTCGTCGTCTCCGCAGATCGGCCCGGGGTCGATCGCGAAGTCGATGATGTCGACGGGGCCCGGCAATTGGACGGTGACGGACTTCGGGCCGCCGGCGACGTCGGTGCTCCAGCCCGTGACGAGCGACTGGTCGAACGCCGCGCCCGGACCGCAGCTCGAGCTCGAGTAGTCCGGGCCGGTGAAGCCGAAGACGGTCGAGCCGCCCGCGAGGGCGGCCCAATCCCGGCGGAGCGTGAAGTTCCGTGTCGTCCGCACACCGGCCGCGATCGGAACGCTGTTCAGAACCTGCCTGCCGTACCCGGGCTTCGTCGCCAGCACGCTCGGATACGAGCCGGCCGCGAGCCCGGAGATTGCATAGTCGCCGGCAGCGCCGGTGTCGGCACCCAGCCCTCCCGCGAATCCGGAGTCGTGGCCGGCGACCCCGACCCGAGCCCCTGCGACCGGTGAGCCGCTGTCGAGGTCCGTCACGATTCCCCCCAGCGAGCCCGTGGGGCCTCCTGCTGCCGGTGGCAGCGTGCTGTCTTCGACAGGAGCGGTGTCGGCAGAGTCGACGGTCGAGGCGAAGTACCCCATGCCGCGGTTCGCGAAGACCTGCCAGATCAGGGAGCGGAACGTGCCACCCCCGACCGTGTCAGCCTGCAGGATGGCATTCCGCATGTCGAGGAAGGAGGGCTCGGGCGGGGAGAGCTCCATCGCCCGGGTGACGAGGCTCCGGGCGGCCGGGACACCGACGGCCGCCCGGAGATCCCAGAGGGTCTGAGCCCAGATCTCACCGTCGGCGTGAACCTGGGGGGAGCCCGCGATCTGGGCGAAGTCACCGTAGGTGTAGCCCCCGGCGGGACAATCGACGCTCGGAGGCCCGACCGGGCAATCGAGGCCCTGGCGTCGCACGTTTCCGACGTAGCGGTCGAGAATCACGTCGCCGTCGGCGGCGGCGTCCGGCGCGAAGCCGCTCTCGACGAGATAGTCCATCGCATACCAGTCGCTCCAGCCCTCGCCCATCGCACCCGCCTGAGCGGAGTTCAACGCCTGGAAGCCGCTCGCATCGGTGACGAGCCTGCTGGAGAGCCCGTGTGTGTACTCGTGGTAGACGATGGCCGCGTCGTCGGCGCCGTTCACGGCAGGGAATCCCGGAGGCGCGAAGAGGTACATCTGCATGCGCGGCGAGAACCCGTCCGGGGGCGTGAACATGTTCGCGTTGTTCAGGTGGTTCACGTCCGGGAGACCCCCAGCGCCGGGCCCGTCGGCTCCGTCGTGGGTCTCGGCCAGGACCGGATCGGCTCCCTCGAAGTTTCCGGCTGCCTCGCCGAAACCGATCATCGGGTCGTCCGCGAGATGGTCGTGGAACGTGTTCGCGTAGTAGAAGAGCTGAGTGGCGCTCTGGTTCTGGTTCTGCTGCCAGCTGTCGGTCTCGGTGTGGTTCCAGGAACAGCCGCTCGCTGGGCAGTTGCCGCTCCCGTACGTGACCGCCGTCCGCGGATAGTCCCAGGTCGGCCCGCCCGGAGGCGTCGAGCTGGGCGAGACCTCCTCGGCGACGTCGTCCGAGTTCACGTCGAGGTAGGCGTGGACGTTCGGGCCGGTGAGCGTGGTCGCGCCCGGAGCCAGCCAGCCGTCGAGCGACTGCAGGGCGGCCGTGCCACCGGCTGCAGCGCCGGGGTAGTAGTCGAAGACCCTGCCCTCCGCGGCAAAGTCGACGAGGTTGGAGCGCCGGAGCACCTCCCCCGTCTCGGCGTCGACCACGTAGTCGAAGACCTGGGTCGGTTTCGCATGCGCGAGGACGCGCCAGGCGAGGCGCACGCCGCGGGGGCCGGTGAAGAGAACGAGCCCAGCGCGGTGGCCGCCGGCGAACCGGGTGTCTCGCGTCGGGGCCCCGCCCCGCCCGAGCAGGCGGGGCGGGGCGAGCTTCGCGCCTGCGTCCCGGAGCGACCGTCCGAGCGCCGCGGCGGCGGAGAGATCCGGAGCGACAATCGCGATCCCGAGCTCCCGGTGAGGCGAGCCGAGGACGTTCACGAGCCGGCCGTCCGTCGTGACGCTCGCCGCGAGGCCATTGTCGAGCGCGGGAATGCCGTCGTAGGTCTGAACCCAGCGGAGGTGGGTCGTGCCGGCCACGTCCGTGTAAGCCCTGGTCAGGCGCAGGGCGGCGAGATCGCCCGTATCGAAGCCGAAGGCATCCGCATGCGCGCGCACGTACCCGAGGGCGACGGCCTCCGCTCCACCCTCCCCGGGCCCGGTCAGGAACCCGTCCAGGCGCGCCACGACGCGCGGAGTTCCGGTCAGCCGGTCGACGTCGACGACGCCGTGGAATCCGAGCCCTCCGAGCAGGCTCGCCTGCGCGGCGCGCATGGGCGCCGTCGTGCGTGCCTCCTGCCCGCGTGCCGCAGGCTCGAGCCGGACGTCGAAGAAGGACCGCCCCTCCTGCTTCTTCGCAGGACCGACGGCGGACGCGGGGCCGGACAGGAGCAGCAGCGCGGAAAAGCCGACGCAGGCCGTTCCGATCCAACGGCACGGCCAAGACGTGCGCGGTAGACCCCAGGCACGACTCAAGTGACGATCTCTATACAGGGCGCAGGCACGGACATCAAATCATCGGGCTCTCGGCAGAGACTCTTGAGCTCGGGAACAGCGTCCCCGCCGCCTAGGCTTGTCCGGTGGACGAGCGCGTGCTGCTCGTGGAGGACGACTCCTCGATCCGGGAGGTGGCCGCACTCGGCCTGACGCAGGCCGGCTTCGCCGTCACGACGGCGCCCGACGGCAGACAGGGCCTCCTCGAGTTCCGGCAGGGGACGTTCGACCTCGTCGTCCTCGACGTGATGCTTCCCGAGCTCGACGGCTTCGAGGTCTGCCGCGAGATCCGCCGTGAGAGCCGCGTTCCGATCGTGATGCTTTCGGCCCGGGGCGACACGGTGGACGTGGTCGTGGGGCTCGAGCTCGGCGCAGACGACTATGTCACGAAGCCGTTCGAGCTGCCCGAGCTCGTCGCGCGGGCGAGAGCCGTCATGCGGAGGGCGAGCGAGGATCCTCCGGAGCAGGCGCTTGCCGTCGGGGCGCTCGAGATCGACCCGGGCGGCTTCGAGGTGCGGCGGGACGGGAAGCGGATCGAGCTGACCGCCACTGAGTTCAGGCT
>JBPCPR010000069.1:0-4351 GCA_050998925.1 Gaiellaceae bacterium | reverse complement strand
GTCGTCGGCTTCGTCGGCCTCCGCGCCCTGCGCGGCTCCGGTTTTCGTGCGTTCGTGACGCGCGACCTCGTCACGTGGACGACGGCCCGGCCGCGGCAGCGGCACGTTGTCGGCAGCGTCCTGTTCGGAACCGGCTGGGCCGTTGCCGACGCCTGCCCGGGACCGGTTGCGGCCCAGCTCGGGTACGCCTCGCTATGGAGCCTTTGCACTGCCGCCGGCGTCGTCGCGGGGATCGTCCTGTACCTCCGCCGCGAGGAGGCAAAGGTGGCAAGGGTCACCGCGCCGCCTTTACTCGCGCAGGGAGAAGCATGACGCTCACCGGCGGTTGCCTCTGCGGCAGCGTTCGCTTCGAGCTCTCGGAGCTCCCTGTCGCCGCGAGCTATTGCCACTGCACCCGTTGCCAGCGGCGAACCGGGACGGCCGCCTCGGCCCAGGCTCGGATCGCCCCGGGATCCCTGCGGATCACGGCGGGGGAGGAGCTCGTCCGTGCGTTCGAGCCTCCCGGAGGGTTCGCCAAGGAGTTCTGCTCGGCCTGCGGATCTGCGCTCTGGAGCCGGAATCCAGAAGACTCCGAGGTGATCTCGATCCGGATGGGAGCGTTCGACAGCGATCCCGGCGTTCGCCCTGCCTACCGCCAGTTCGTCGCCTACGCGGCGCCGTGGGAGCCGCTTCCCGACGACGGGCTTCCTCGCTATCCGGAATCAAGCTCCTGACGTAGTCGAGGCATCGCTAGCTGGAGCTGGTGCCTGCACGCGCTCGATGCGTCGCGCCTCGACCTGCTCCGCCTGGCGCAACGTCTCGCCGGCGCGGCGGAGGAGCGTCTCCGCAGTGTCCGCCGGCAAGAGCTCGAGGAGCCCGGAGACGAGGTCGAGTGTCGAGCCGCCGTCCTCGGCGCGTGGGCCGAGGGC
This sequence comes from Gaiellaceae bacterium, assembly GCA_050998925.1. GTDB lineage: Bacteria > Actinomycetota > Thermoleophilia > Gaiellales > Gaiellaceae > DASQGA01. The sequence continues at coordinate 3,443 of JBPCPR010000069.1, read as the reverse complement.
GAACTGGAGCCTCCGATGAAGGTGCTCGGCCTCGCGCACGCCGACCTCCGGAAGGATGATGGCGAAGCATCCGTTTCCGAGGTGGCAGGAGACGTCTGCGCTTCTCACCGCCGAGAGAACGCGGCGTCCGACCGTCGCCAGGAGCGACGTCCCCGGGTCCTCGACTGCGAGCCGGAAGAGGAGAAGCCCCAACTGGCGCTCGTACCGGCGGGCGCGGGACACCTCGCGCGCGAGCCGCTCGCCGAAATAGCGCTCGTTCTGGAGGCCCGTGACCGGATCCAGGTCCGCGAGCCGGCGAGCCTCCTGATAGCGCCGTGCGTTCTCGATCGCAGGGCCGAAGGACGCCACGAGCTCCTCCAGGAGATCCACCTCGTCGGCCCTGGGCTCGTGCTCGGCGCGCCGCCAGAAGACGGCGAGCGTCCCGGTCCGGGTCTCGTCGCCGTTGAAGAGGGGAACCACGATCCCGCCGATGAGACGAAACTCGTCGTTTGCCATCTCCTCCTCGGTGTACCGGTACCGGAGCGTGACGGCGCGCGCCTGGCTTACGTCGGGCGGGAGACCGATGAGCTGTTGCGCCGATTCCGCGTTCGACAGGCCGTACGTCTCGACGATCGGAGCCGCGCTTTCCTGATCCAGCACGATCATCGCGGCGTCGCTGCTCGTTCGCCCCGCTGCGGCCTTGAGCGCCCGGTGCACGACTTCGTCGAAGTCGAGGGAGGCGCCCACCTCGCCGAGCCGGCGTAGCCGCCGCGTTTCGTGCCGTGCGACCTGGCTCTCGTCTCGGGCCTGGTCGCTCTCCAGCCGTGCTTGCTCGAGGGTCTCCGTCAGCTCGGCGACGATCTTCTCCGTGTGGGCGGTCGACTCCCGCACCTGCTCGAGCTGGCGCGCTGCCGCCCGCCGCCAGCGGAAGAAGAGGACGAGCCCCGCGAGGAGGATGAGCGCCGTGAAGACGGCCGCGCCAGCCGCCGCCCACGTGGTGCTATCGCCGATATCGGCCATCCGCCCTCCCGTCGAACGGCTGGTGAAACGTGTCCCTGCACGGAGAATAGTGGTGTTTCGGGGAGTTTCCAGAGCCGGTGCGGCTGAGGCCTGGTCGAAGCCGACGAGATAGGGTCGCGGCGTGAGGATCAAGGCCGCTGTCCTGGAGGAGTTCGGGGGGCCGCTTGTAGTCCAGGAGCTGGAGCTGGCGGAGCCGGAGGCCGGCGAGGCCCTGATCAGGCTGGTTGCCTGCGGCGTCTGCCACACCGACTTGTACACGGCCTCCGGGGCCGACCCCTCCGGTTACGCGCCGACCGTGCTCGGCCACGAAGGCGCCGGCGTCGTGGAGAAGGTGGGCGAAGGCGTCGCCTCGCTCTTACCCGGCGACCACGTCGTGACGCTCTTCTCTCCGCAGTGCCGCGAGTGTGTCCACTGCCTGAGCGACCGGACCAATCTGTGCCTCGCGATCCGCGATCTGCAGGGACAGGGATATCTTCCGGACGGGACGACCCGGCTCTCCCGGGACGGCGAGCCCGTCCGGCATTTCATGGGCACCTCGACGTTCGCGGAGTACACGGTCATGCCCGAGATCGCGCTCGCGAAGGTGTCTCCCGAGGCGCCTCTCGCGGGCGCGTGCCTGTTCGCGTGCGGACTCTCGACTGGCTTGGGCGCGGCCATGAACACGGCGAAAGTCCAGGCTGGATCCACCTGCGCGGTCTTCGGCGCGGGGATGGTGGGCCTGGGAGCCGTCGCCGGCTGCCGCCTGCTAGGCGCCGAACGGATCATCTGCGTCGACCTCTCCGCAGCTCGGCTCCAGCTCGCCCGGGGCCAGGGAGCCACGGACCTCGTCGAAGGCGGGCCGGAAGCCGTCGAGCGGATCCTCGAGCTGACGGGAGGCTTCGGAGCGGACTACACGTTCGAGGCGACCGGGAACGTGAACGTGATGCGCCAGGCGGTCGAGGCGGCGCGGATGGGCTGGGGTCTCTGCACGGTCGCCGGTGTGGCCGGGAAGGGAGAGACGCTCGACGTCGTCCCCCGGCTCCTGATCACGGGCCGGCGCATCGCGGGCTCGTCCTTCGGCGGCGTCAAGGGTCGTGACCAGGTTCCGCAGCTCGTCGACCTCTGGCTGGCCGGTGACCTCGACCTCGACCCGTTCGTCTCGCACAGGATTAGGCTGGAGGATGTGAACCTTGGTTTCGAGCTCATGGAGGCCCAGGATGGGATCAGGAGCGTGATCGCGTTTTGATCCTCGAGCGCACCGAGCATCCGGACTGGCTCTCAAATGCCTACCTCGTCGCCGAGGGCGAAGGCGGCAAGGGCGTTCTGATCGACGCGAACGGCGTGGCCGAGCCGCTCCTCGACCGGATCGAGCGCGATCGGATCGTGATCACCGATGTCCTCTGCACCCACTCGCACACGGACCATGTCGACGGCATCAAGGAGCTCGCGAGCCGCTTCGGCGTGCCGCTCCGGGCGCATCCGCTCGCAGCCGGTTCGCTGGGCGCCGAGCCGATCTCCGACCGCCAGGCGATCCACTCGGGCTACCTCGAGATCCGTGCGCTCGAGACGCCCGGGCACTGCTCGGACCACCTCGCCTTCGTCGTGGGGGAGGACGACTGCTTCACCGCAGACGTTCTCTTCAAGGGCACCGTGGGCGGCACGGGCGGCGGGAGCTACGAGGAGCTCCGGGAGTCCATCATGGACCGGCTGATGTGGCTCGAGCCCGAGACCCGCGTGCACCCGGGTCACCGGGAGCCGACGACGATCGGCAGCGAGTGGGAGTCGAATCCGTTCGTGCGCGTCTGGCGCGGGATCGACGAGGAGCTTTCCGAGCCCTGCAAGGTTCGCGGCGAGCCCGCGACGCTCGTCCTCTGGGCGCCAGACTACGACGGGGGGCACAAGGCTTGGGTTCGGTACCCCGACGGACGCGACACGATCGTGGGCGGATCGCAGGTGGAGCGCTAGGCCCTAGTCCACGAGGCGATGCTCGAAGACCGTCCGGAGCTCGCAGTCGCGGCCCACGCGCTCGAGGCGTAGGAGCGACGAGCCTCCGTCGATCTCGATCGTCGCGATCTGGTTGTCGAAGTAGGGACCCTCGAGGGCGCGCCACCCGATCGACGGGGAAGGCACTCCTGCCGAGCGAGAGAGCATCTTGCCGATCAGCTCGCCTACCCTGGACGATCCAAAGCGTTGGGCACGCCGCTCCTTCGCCGTGAGCGGGTTCCGAACCGGGGAGCACACCGCCTGGTAGATCCGGCTCCGAACGTCCGAACCCCGTCGGAAGCCGACCTCGGAGAGATAGGCGTTGTGGACGTCACCGGAGAGGGCGACGATCGACGCGGGCGGCTCGCCCCGCTCGCCCCTTCCCACCGAGACGAGCAGGTCGGCCAGCCGCTCGAAGGATTCGCGGAACGCGGCCCAGTGGTCGAGGTCGCCGGTCTCTCGAAGCTTCTCCACCAGGCGCG
>JBPCPR010000031.1:0-5097 GCA_050998925.1 Gaiellaceae bacterium | reverse complement strand
AATGGGAGCGACTTCGTGATCCCGCGTTGGACGGCCGCACGTAGCTGTTCGACGTCGACGCCGGCCTCGCGCACCTCGGTCGGGTGGCGCGACATCCACGTTTCCCAGAGCTGGGTGTCTACCTCGGGATGGCACTGGATGCCCCAGGCGTCTGCGCCGTCTGCGCGGAATGCCTGATTCGCGGCGAGCGGGCTGCTCGCCAGCCGCCGTGCGCGCGGCGGGAGCTCGATCACGTCGTAGTGCCACTGGTAGACGCCGGTCGGCGCGGTCAGGTGGCCGAGGACCGGATCCTCCGCGGCTTCCACCGTCGGAGCGATGTCGAGCCAGCCGAACTCGGGCCGTTCGGCCTCGCGGACGTCGCCGCCGAGCGCCCGCGCGGGCAGTTGCGCGGAGTAACAGGCCTGGCGGCTGGGCCTCGAGTGCGTGACTTAGGATGGTCCTATGCGGGAGAGAGAACCGGATCTGCGGCCCGTCGGCTGGACGATGGCCACTGCCTCGCTCCTTCGCTGGGTCGGGAACAAGCTCGTCGCTTTCGCCATCCTGTTCATCCTCATGCTGATGCTCGGCGTCGCTCTCAGCAACGTCGCCAACGAGGGTCTCCGGATCGCGCTGACGGTGGTGATCGGGATAGCGGTGCTCTTCCTCGCCGTGCTCTACGACAAGGGACGCACGACCACGACGAAGCGGGACTCGTAGCCGGGCTGCGTCGAGTTAAGGAACTCTTAGCCCGCAGCAGCGGCCCGAGCGCGCACACTTCGTGTTGAAACCGCTGCCAGGAGGAGATCGCATGGAGAAGGCCACGTTCGGAGCTGGGTGCTTCTGGGGAGTCGAGTCGGCGTTCCGCCAGGTGCCGGGTGTCGTCGAGACGGCCGTGGGCTACGCGGGCGGAAGCAAGGACAGCCCGACCTACGAGCAGGTCTGTACTGGCAAGACCGGCCATTCCGAGGTGGTCGAGGTCACCTACGACCCAGAGCGAGTCTCCTACGAGAAGCTCCTCGACACCTTCTGGTCGAATCACAACCCGACGACCAGGAACCGCCAGGGCTGGGACGTCGGCTCCCAATACCGCTCCGCCGTCTATTTCCACTCGCCGGAGCAGCAGGCGGCCGCCGAGGCCTCGAAGGAGCAGATCCAGTCGGGACTCCACTGGCCCAAGAAGGTCGTGACGGAGATAGAGCCGGCACCGAAATTCTGGCGCGCGGAGGAGTACCACCAGCGCTACTTCGAGAAGACCGGCCGCTCTTCGTGCACGGTCGAACTCGCCTCGGCCGCCGAGACCGAGCCGGCAGCCGCCCAGCAGGCGTAGGCCCTAGCCGGCGGCGAAGCCGTCCAGGCAGCCTTCGAACGGCGCCTCCCGGCGGTCGGCTCGGAACGCGCTCGCCGCGTAGGCCCGGGCGACGGCCCCTGCCCGCGGGGCCACGTCGTAGCGCTTCGCCAGGTCCTCGACCGAGAAGAGCCTGCAGACTGTCTTCGCATGGCGGTAGGAGACGGCTTCCGCCTGCCGGTAGCGCTTCCCACTCGAGCTCGTCGCACGCTCCTCGTCCTGGATCTCCCCCGGGCTCGCGAGTGGCATCTCGTCGGGGACAGAATCCGCCCGCGTCTCGGCTGGCTCCGTAGCGCTCCCCTGTGTCGACGTCTCCTGAACGGTCGAGGTGGCCGCCGTGGGAGCGCTCTCAGGGGAGTCTCCGCCGCCACTGCATCCGGCCACGAGGAGGGCGGAGATGAGCGCCCAGGCGATTACTCGGCCCCTGCTCACATCCGCCCCGCCGCAACGATGCGCTGCAGGAATTGCTGCGTCCGCGGATGCTTCGGCGCGCTGAAGATCTCCGCCGGCGCGCCCTCCTCGAGGATCACGCCGGCCTCCAGGAAGCAGACGCGGTCGGCGATGTCGCGGGCAAACCCCATCTCGTGCGTGGCGATCAACATGGTCATGCCCTCCCCGGCCAGCTCACGGATGACACTCAGGACCTCGGCGACGAGCTCGGGGTCGAGCGCACTCGTCACCTCGTCGAGCAGCATCAGCCGCGGCTGCATCGCGAGCGCCCGCACGATCGCGACCCGCTGCTGCTGGCCGCCGGAAAGGCGATCCGGGAACTCGTGGCGCTTGTCGGCTAGCCCGAACCGGTCGAGCAGCTCCTCCCCCGCGGCGTTCGCGTCTGCCTTCGCCAGGCCGAGCGCCTTTCGCGGGCCGAGGGTGACGTTCCCGAGGACGCTCATGTGCGGGAAGAGGTTGAACGCCTGGAAGACGATCCCGATGTCGCGCCGAATGCGGTTCACTTCGACGCCACGCGCCGTGATCTCCTCGCCGAGGACGACGATCCGGCCGCGCTCGATCGGCTCGAGGAGATTCACACAGCGCAGGAGCGTCGACTTGCCCGAGCCCGAGGCGCCGATCAGGCAGACGACCTCGTGCTCGGCGAGCCGCAGGTCGATCCCGCGCAGCACTTCGTTTCGCCCGAACCGCTTGTGGACGTCCTCGAGAGAGAGCGCCCAGCCGTTCTCGCTCATGACATCCCCCCGGCGAGCTGCCGGCGGCGGTCGCGAGCGATGAGCCAGTCGGTGAAGCGGGCAAGCGGGATCGTGACGAGGATGAAGACGACCGCGGTCGCCGTGTAGGCCGTGTAGTTGAAGCTCGCGGCCGTGTCGATCTGTGCCTGCCGGAAGGCCTCGACCGTGCCGAGGATCGCCACGAGCGCCGTGTCCTTCTGGAGCCCGATGAAGTCGTTCAGGAGCGGCGGAATCACCCTGCGGACGGCCTGGGGGACGACGACGAACCGCAGCGTCTGCGCGCGGGAGAGCCCGAGCGAGCGGGCCGCCGCGTCCTGGCTCGGGTGGACGGACTGGATGCCAGCGCGGTAGACCTCGGCGACGTACGCGGAGTAAACGAGGACGAGCGCGACCACCGCCCAGAAGAACGTGCTCCTCGGCACGCCCGAGATCCCGAGGACGGGCGCGCCGAAGCCGAGCATCGCGATCACGAGGATGGTCGGGACGCCGCGGAAAACGTCCGTGTAGACGATCGCGAGCAGGCGGATCGGGAAGAAGGCCGGGCCGGGCAAGCTCCGCAGCACGGCCAGTAGGAGCCCGAAGACGAGGATCAGCACCTGGCGAGGCAGAAGAGCTTGACGTTCACGAGAAACGCCTCGGCGACCGTCGGGAACGACTCCCGGAACCGCTCCGAGTTGAAGAAGAACCGGCGTACCTCGTCCCAGCCCGGCGAGTTGACGACGACGACGGCAACGACGGCGACGAAGACGACCGTGCTGACGACCGCGATCGCGACGCTGCGCGTCTCGCTCGACATGCCGCCGAGAATCCGGGAGCCTCGACCGTCCGGCGCCGCGCCGGTTGGGCCGGGTCCTATTCGAGGACCGGGGCGCTGGCCTTGTCCGAGAGCCACTCCTGCTGGAGGCTATCGAGCGTCCCGTCGTCCCGGAGCGTCCCCAGCGCGTCGTTCACGCAGTCGGTGAGCGGGCTGTCCTTGGCGAGGACGAGACCGAAGTACTCCTGCTCGCTTACGGCCGGGAACTGGCCCACGATCTTCCCGTTCGGCACCTGGACGGCGGTGATGAAGAACGCTGTCGGAAGGTCGACGACGATGCCGTCGACCTGCTTCGCCTTGAGGCCGGCGACCGAGTCGTTCAGTGTGTTGTACGCAGACGGCTCCTGGCTCGGCTGCACGTTTTCCACGATGTAGTCGTAGCTCGTCGTCCCGACCGGCGCGCCGAGTCTCGCGTCGGCGAGGTCCGCAATCGAGGCCGCGTCGGCGATCTCCGAGCTCTCGAGCGCGACGACCGCCTGGTTCACGTCGTAGTAGGAGTCGCTGAAGTCGACGGCCTCGGCTCGCTTGGCCGTGTAGGAGACCTGGTTGATGTCGAAGTCGAAGCTCTTCGGGCCGGGCTTGAACGACTGGTCGAACGGGACGACCGCCCATTCCACCTCGTCATCGGAGAACCCGAGCTCGGCCGCGAGCTCGTAGGCGACCGCCGCCTCGTAGCCCTCCTGCGTCGGCTCCGTGGTCGGATCCCACGGACCTCCGTCCGGGCCCTGGAACCAGGGCGGGAAGGCCGGGTTGTCGGTGCCGATCGTGAGCGTCCCGGCCGACGTGAGCTCGAGCTGGTCGGTCGCGCACGGATCGGGGGCCGCTGCCTCCGTTGTGGCGCCCGTGTCGCAGCCGGTCGTGTCACTCTCGGAGTGGTCCGACCCACCGCAACCCGTGGCCACGAGGGCCAGGGAAAGGGCTAGGAGGAGAATGAAGAACCGGTGCGACTTCATAACGTGAAGCGTGGGGGAGGCCGAAGCTATCACAGTCACCGAGATGATCGACGTCACCACGACGATTACCGACCAACCGCCCAGCAAATGGATGCCAAACGATTCGAACGAGAGCTGCCCGGTCTCTTCGAGCGATTCCCGGAGTCGCCCAGTCCTCGCGACCGCCGCTTCGAGGAGGTGCTCGCGGCTGTTCCGGGCCTAGCGCGCGAGAACAACCTGGCGCTCCTGAACCTCGCCGCCCGGCTGCTCGGACCCGGGGAGAGCTACGTCGAGGTCGGCTCGTACCGAGGCACGAGCCTCGTTGCGGCGATGCTCGGAAACGACGGCGAGTTCGTCGCCATCGACGACTTCTCGTTCGCCGAAGCCACGCAGGCAGGCCTCGAAGCCTCCCTCGACCGGTTCGGGCTCGAGGACGCCACGATCGTGGCCGGTGACGCGTTCGACCTGCTCGAGCGGGGTGCACTCGAGGGCCGAAGCGTCGGGGCCTACTACTACGATGCGGCCCACGATTACGACTCGCAGCTTCGGGGCCTCCGACTCGTCGAGCCCCACCTCGCCCGCGAGGCGCTGCTCGTCGTCGACGACTCGGACTGGGACGAGGTGCGACGGGCAACCGCCGACTACCTGGCCGGACAGCCGCACGCTCGCCTCCTCTTCGACATTCCGGGCAGCGAGGGGTGGTGGGAGGGCATGCAGGTTCTCTCGTGGTACGGGGTGTAGGAGGGCTCGGCGATAACGAACGCTGTGCCGTCGGGCCGCGCTGCTCGCCCCGATTGCTGCGTCCTCAGTCGCACCGATAGCGCTGCTATCGGCACTCCCTGC
>JBPCPR010000010.1:0-3867 GCA_050998925.1 Gaiellaceae bacterium | reverse complement strand
AAGCGTGTCGGTGATGCTCTCACGCAGCTCAGCAAGTGTGTCGAACTCGCTCGCGGCGCGCGCGAGCTCGTCGTCGAGCGGCGGCAGGATCTTCTCCTGTACCTCCCGCCCCGTGACCTCGACGGTCCCGGTCGTCCCGTCGGCGCGAGCGAAGGTGACGTCCTTCTGCTCGCCGGCGGAGGCTCCGACCAGGGCCGCTTCCAGCTCTCCCGTGAGCCGACCGGCGCCGAGCTCGACAACCGTATCGCGCTGCGTCTCGCCCGAGGGGTCGACGAGATCGACCACGAGTGTGTCTCCCTCCTCGGCGGGGCGGCTGTTCGTGGGAGCGAGCTCGGCGACGGACTCGCGCAGAGCTTCGATCTCGGCGTCGATCGACTCCTGCGGAACCTCGACCTCGGCGCGTGGTACTTGGAGCTGAGTCCAGTCGACGATCTCGGGGAGCGGCTGCACCTCGACGGTCGCGGCGAACCTCCAGCCTTCGTCCGCGGTGCTCGGAAGCTCGAACTCGTAGTGCGGCTCTGCGACGGGGCGCAAACGGCTCCGCGCAGCGGCGCTCCAGAACCAGCCGCCGATGTGGCTGTCGACGGCTTCGCCGTAGATCCTGTCCTTCCCGAGGCGGGAGACGAGCACGGGCTTCGGGATCTTCCCCTGTCGAAAGCCCGGGATCTTGACGCTCTGCGCGAGGTCGGACATCGCGTGCTCGACCGCGTGCTGGACCTCTCCGGGCGAAACCTCGACGGTCAGGCGGACGCGGTTCTCGCCGAGCTCCTCGACTGTTGCGGGCACGCGGCCATTCAACCAGCCTGGGCCAGGGTCACGCGGATCGAGGCGGTCGCCGACGCCTTCACAGCGTCTTTACAGCGCCTGGCACTGTTAAGGGCCTGTCCAAGAAGCCGCTCTGAGCATCGCCCTTCGGCTCAGTTGAGCGAGATCGCGTAGTCGCAGACGCAAGGAGCGGCGGCGAGGAGTCTGGCGAGCCAGCGGCTGGGATCGGCTGCTGGCGGAGGCGGCATGACTGCGGGAGCGCCGGCCGCCGGCGGCTGCGACTGCGCCGTGCGGGGCGCGGCTGCGAGGCCGCTCTGCCCCAGCTGGGCGTGATCGGCGAGTCGCTTGCAGTTGACGGCGGTGCAGTTGAGCAGGAGCTGGACGTGGAAGTGCGGCGTCCCGCGCGCTGGGCGCGAGCCGCTGTGCCCTCGTTCTTGAGCTCGCCGATCACTCCTTCGGCATCCGCCATCCGGTGGCGGTGGGCCTCGATCCCGGCCGGACTCTTGCAACGCGCCCGCGCGGCCAGGGCCTGGCGCTGCGCCTCTGTGCTCGGCTCCGTAGCCGCCTTCGGCAGCATCGTCGGCTGCGGCGGGATGTAGGCGGTGATCCGCCGCCGCTCGCTCGCCCGCCAGACGCGCTCGGCGGCGAAGCCCGAGTCGGCTCCGATCGAGACGAGCTCGGGACAGGCGAAGCGGGCACGATCGAGCAGTGGCTCGACCGCGTCGCCCTCGAAGCCGTCGGCCTGCTCGCCCAGGCAGGCGACGATCACCCGCCGCTTGCGGTCGACCGCCACCTGGCCGCGGTAGACGAGGTGCGGACGCTGCCCCGGCTTGCCGCGCAGCTTCGCCTCCGGGTCGGTGAGCGAGACCGAGGTCTGATTCGAGCTTCGCCGCTTGGGGGTCGGGCCCGAGCGCGGCTCGGCCAGCGCCAGCAGAGGATGCTCTCCGCCCGGCTGCCCGGCGGGAGGCGCGCCCGCGCTGCCCGCGCCCGGCTCGTCCGCCTCGACCCCGGGCGTGGAGGCGAGAGCGAGGCTCGCGCGCAGGCTCGCAAGCGCCGCGTCCGCCTCGGCGTGGAAGCCGTCGATCGAGAGGTGCGTCCCCTCGACCAGGCCGTGCTGCTTGCACAGCTCGAGCGAGCGCAGGAAGAGGCGCTCGAAGAGGGCGGCGTCGACGAAGCGGCGGGTGTGGGCGTGCGAGAGCGTCTGGTGCACGGGCAGCCGCTCGCCGAGGCCGTAGCCGAGGAAGCGCCTGAGGTCGAGGCGCACGCTCGCCTGGCGCAAGAGCTCCCGTGTCGAGCCGATCCCCTCGAGCGCGCCCGCCACCATCAGCTTGACGAGCACGATCGGGTCGATCGAGGGCCGACCGAGCTCCTCGGCGTAGTAGGGCGCGGCGACCTCGCGCACGAAGCGCCAGTCGACCAGGCGGTCGAGCGTGCGGTAGCGGTCATCCTCGGGGACGAGCTCGTCCAGGCAGACCATCTCCACCTGCAAGGTCGCCGCCTGTCCTTTCACCGCGCCCATCGCCATCGCTCCACCTCCTGATCGACCGACCGGACGAGCCGAGCATAGGACCCAGGTCGGACCTCACCGGCCTCGCATTTTTGGACAGGCCCTTAAGACCAAAAGAGCGTCACAAGCTCTCCACAAGCGCGGTCGGCATACGATCGCAGCGTGAGCGAGCGCTCCGACGTTGTGGTCGTAGGGGTCGGCGGGATGGAGAGCGCCGCGCTCTACCACCTCGCGCGCCGGGGGACACGCGTGCTCGGGCTGGAGCGATTCGACGTCCCAAACGAGCTCGGCTCCTCCCACGGGATCACGCGCATCATCCGTCTCGCCTACTTCGAGCATCCGAGCTACGTGCCGCTCGTGCGGCGGGCATACGAGCTCTGGCAGGAGCTCGAGAGAGAGGCGGGTGAACAGCTCCTACACGCCACGGGTGCGGTCGAAGGGGGTCCGAGGATCTTCGAGGGAGCTCTGCGCTCCTGCCTTGAGCACGACCTCCCGCATGAGGTGCTGACCGGGGCCGAGGTCGCCGAGCGCTTTCCCGCGTATCGGCTGCCGCCAGAGCTCCAGCTTCTCTACCAACCGGACGGCGGCTTCGTTCTCCCCGAGCGCTGCATCGTCGCCCATGTGAACGGCGCGCTTGCGCACGGTGCGGTCGTGCGCACGCACGAGCGCGTGCTCACATGGGACGCAGGCGAGAGCGGTGTCCGTGTCCAGACGGACCGCGGAGTGGTGGAGGCAGAGAAGCTCGTCCTCACCGTCGGCGCCTACTCGCAGGAGGTCGCGCGCCTTCCTCCGGGATCCGTCACGGCGCAGCGCCAGGTGCTCGCATGGTTGCAGCCCTTGAAGCCCGACCTCTTTGCGCCGGACCGATTCCCGGTCTTCAACGTGCTCCTCGAGGAGGGTCACCTCTACGGATTCCCCGTCCATGGGGTTCCCGGCTTCAAGGTCGGGTTCTACGACCGGGCCGGCGAGCGCGGCGCTCCCGACGCGATCTCACGGGACGTGACGCCGGACGACGAGGTTCCGCTTCGCAGGTTCGTCGAGCGGTACTTCCCCGACGGCGCCGGACCGACCCTGACGCTCAAGTCATGCCTCTTCGAGCTCTCACCCGACGAGCACTTCCTGATCGACCGCCATCCAGAGTCCGAGGCGGCCGTGGTCGGCGCGGGTTTCTCCGGGCACGGGTTCAAGTTCTGCTCGGTCGTGGGCGAGATCCTGGCCGACCTCGCGCTCGACGGAGACACGCGTCACGACATCGAGTTCCTGCGCCTGGCCCGCTTGAAAAATCTGGCGTCTGGCTGAAGTCGACCCCAGATGCGGGCGGGAGGACTCGAACCTCCAAGAGCCTCACGGCCCAACGGGACCTAAACCCGCCGCGTCTGCCAGTTCCGCCACGCCCGCTCGGGTGCCAGTGTGGGGGCCGGGCATGCCCGGCCCTCCGCTGATCGCGCAAGATCCCTGAAGCGCGTCCGCTTCGCGGCCGCGGCGCTCCCTGCACATCGGTCCTGCGGTTTGTGTTAGTAGCGACCGACGAGCAGCGCGACCGTCTCGCGCATGGTCTCGGCAACGAGCCCGAGGAGAAACACGATGGTGAGGAC
>JBPCPR010000203.1:0-7379 GCA_050998925.1 Gaiellaceae bacterium | reverse complement strand
GAGCCCGCTTGAGCGTGTGCAGGAGGCGGGTCGTCGGCAGCATGTGGTTGCTCGCGTCCGGATTGACTCCCATGTAGACGTACTCGACCGGCATTGGGAGGGCCCCGTCGAGCCGTCGTGCAATGGTTGTCTTCCCGGCCCCGTCCGGGCCGATCAGCGCGACGGTGAACATTCGGTCAGGGTCTCCTCGCTCCTTGAGGTCATGGCTCTCTGTGCTCCGGTCGGGGCACGGTCGCGCGTGGCCTCTGCCTGCTCGACCGCCCGCTTCCAGAGAGCGTAATAGCGATTCCCTCGCAGCCACGTCGCCGTGTCGGCGTTCTGTTCCTCGTGTCCGGGCTCGCCCTGGGTTCTCGCCACGAGCAGGCTCGTGTATCGAGCCCAGCAGCAGACGAGAAGCGGAGCGAGCAGGTTCGCCTGCAGGCCGAGGTGTTCGGCATAGGCGCTCACCGTGGGAGCCGCCCACGCGTCAGGGCCGATGAACGCCTCGTCGAAGGCGGCCACGAGCTCTTCCGTTTCTTCGGGCCGACGAGTCGCGATGGCGACGTACGCGAGGAAGAGGTAAAGATCGTGGAGTGGCAGGCCGCTCTCCTCGGCGAGTTCCCAGTCGAGGACACCGACCCGTCCGTCGCGCAGCCGGATCAGATTGGGGTGGCTCAGGTCTCCGTGCTCGAGCACGAGCGGAAACGACGCGCTCCGGAGCGGCTCCACGAGCGAGAGCGTCCGGACGACGAGCTGAGACTCCTCGGCCTCCCTCGGGAAAGCTTCGGCGAAGAGCCCGAGCGGGCGCTCGACGAGTCGCTCGTACCACGACGGGTCGGATCCTGCGGGGGTAGTCGGCAGTCCTGTGAGCCACGAGACGGTCGCCTCGACGTACGTGGAAGGCGAGGCACGCACCATCGCGGGGGTGATCGTCTCGCCGGCGAGAGCGGTCTCGACCAGGACCGGCTGCGGGGCGGCCGGGTCGAAGGCGACAACTCGCGGAACCGTGCCGTCCGTGCCCGGCGACCCTTCGACCGCGCCGATGACAGAGGCCTCCCGCGCGATCCCTTCGATGTCGTCGGCAAGGCGCGGCCGCTTGGCGACGAGGGTCGGTTCGGTCGAGCCTCGTGGAACGAGGAGGCTGACGACGTGACGCGACGTTCGAAAGCGCGGGGTCAGCAGAACGAAGGCGAGGTCTTGCACCTCGGCACCCGGAACGACCGCGGCGCAAGGTCGACGCGGAGGCGTCCCGTCGCCCCGCCTCGCGACGAGGCTGACGTGGGGCGCCGTCAAGGCGAGCAGCGGCGTGCCGGCCAGAAGGCGTCCCACTCGTGCTCCGAGCCGGGCGACGATTCGCCCCCGGCGTCGACGGAGGAAGGAGCGTACGGCTCGTGGCTCGGACAGAGGCACGATCGCCGAGGCTCTGGAGAAGCTTGGCACGTGCCAGAAGAGCTCGGTGCCTTCCAGCCCGAGTTGCTCGAACGTGCGTGCATAGCCGCTCGCAAGCTGCGACAGCCGTCGCTTCCCCAATACGCTGCCCGCCTCCAGGTACACGGAGCCGCCCGGCCGGAGCACGGAGACCGCGTGCTCCAGCTCACGGCGCGTCGGTGTGCACAGGACGGCGAGGTCGAACGACCCCGTGTCATCGCTCTCCCCGAGGTCGTCCCGCCCTGCGAGCACGGTCACTGACGTTGCGAAGCGCTCGAGCGACTCGAGGAGATCGGCGTCGCACGCTCCGGCGCAGACGACCTTCCCGAGCGCCGGCTCGGGCAGGAGAAAGCGCCAGTCGACGCGGCGGGACGCCCGAAGGAGCGCCCCGCGGTCAGCGGTGGTCGACATCGTCCCCGACCCGAGGCGTGCAGTACGGGCGCATCGCGTCGAAGAGGGCTGCGATCGACATCGGACACGGGTGGTAGACGACATTCGCCGGCTTGTCCGCGAGGAGACGGGACAACGCCTGTTGCTCGAGCTCGCCAGCCTGGTCGAGCACGGGACTCGCCGCCCCCGGGAATGCGAACCGGAACATGGCGTAGTACGCGGCGAGACCGAGGCGCTCGTACGCAAGGGAGAAGCTCATGCGGCGCGCGACCTCCCGTGGGTCGATGGGCTCGACGGTGATCTCCTTGCTTTCCGTGCTGACCACGAAGAAGAGCCGGTCGAAGGCGGCAGACACGGCGATCGCACGCTCACCGAAGAGCCGAGCCGGCTCGACGTCGACGTGAAGCTGTCGCTTCAACACCGGCAGCGCGCGTCCGAGCCCGCGGGCGAGCGGAACCCGGGAGGAGGCACCCGAGTCGAGGGCGCCCTCGAGGGCGAGCGCGAGCCTGAGCGCGCGGAGGCGGCCTCGGTCTCCGCGGCCTACGAGGGCGCGGTAGTCGGGCAACTGGCTGAGGTGCCAGTCCCAGAGCCTGATCGGCTCGGGGATGCCGAAGATCCGGTCGCCGTCGGACGAGACGTACACCCACTCGTCGCCGACGTACTCCGCACCGCGTTGCATGAATGCGAGCAGAGTCTCAGTCTTGCCGCCCTTCGACCATCCCGTTGCGACGACGCCGGTTTCACCGTAGACGAAGGCGGACGCGTGGAGCGGAAGCGCGCCCCGGGCGAGCACGGTCAGGTTCAGAATGGGGATGAGGAGAGGGACCGCCGGGAGCCCGCGCTCGCACACGATCTCGCACCTGTCGCCGATCTCGGCGAAAGGGATGCTCACCCTCGCCGGCACCTTGTGCTTGCTGCGCAGGACGAGGAAGGCATCGTCCGTGAAGGCCGCCTCGCCGGCGCCGAGATAGCGCAGCCGGGTCGTCGGTAGCCGGTCGACGAATCGGACGACGATGTCCGGCTCCCGGTCGAGCGAGGCGCGAATAGGCCCGAGCTGCAGGCTGACCGCAGCCGCGTCAGCCGGGGTCGCGTCGACGAGCCGAACACCGGCGAGCCCATGCAAGTCGTAGTCGATCGCCTGCGAGCCGGCGTGCGTCACCTGCCTGGGCTCGACCGCAGACGCCCTAGCCACGGGTGGCCAGCACCGAGGCGGCGTAGCGTCGCCAGAGCTGGCAGCTCACTCGTCTGCGGCTCTCCGAGAGATCGGTGGTCACTTCGACGAGAAGCGAGTCCGGGCTCGCGGCTCTCGCGCTCGGGGGGCCGAGCTGCACGACGAGCCTCCCCCGCGCGAGGTGGTAACGCACGGCGAGCCCCGACTGTGCGAGGACATTGAGCGGGAGAGGGCAGCCCGCGGGGAGGCTCGCGGCCACGAGCCAGGCCGCAGACGCCGATCCAACCAGATGGACGCGCGCACCCCGTCGTCGAAACGACGACAGCTTCAGCTTCCGGAGTGCTGCGTTGGCGACGAGGCGCGACCCGGCTGTGAGCGGATCGCGCCGTCTCCATCGCGACCGCAGCGTCGGTGCGAGCGTCGCGAGCTGCTGATAGTTGCCCGTTCGTGCGACCTCGATCAGCCGGTCGGCGTCCCAGCCGCCCGGAAGGCTCGACGCCGCGGCGCGTGCGAGCTCGTTCTCCGGCTCCGCCGCGGGCGCGAGCTCCTGCAGGCGTTCCGCATGTCCCGGGGGAACGCGTCGCTTGTCCAGGAGACAGTGGAAGAGCAGCATCCAGAAGGCGTCATCGGGCGCCGCCAGCCAGACACCGTTGGTGTTGTGACGTCGCGTGAGGACGCCTTCTGCCGCGCCGGTCCGCAGCTCCTGGTAGCGACCGAACGAGATCTCCGTGACGAAATCGAGCTTGACCCAGACGTCGTCGTCTTCCAGGTAGCGGACGAAGAAAGCGTGAGAGCCCCGTCCGTCCGCGGCGAGCGGAAGGAATCCGGCCCGGTCCAGCACGGTGCTCAGCCGGCCGAGGTCCTTCGCCGCCACGAGCAGGTCGACGTCGTCGCCGGGCGAGCGAACCTCGACTTCACCCCGCAGGAGGCACCACTCGATGCCCTCGTCCTCGAGTGCGGCGAGCGCCGCACCGATCATCGTTGCCGCCCCGGTCCGTGCGGAGTGCTCGGAATGGTCGGGGCTCTCGGCGCCTGTTGCCGGCTCGAGCTCGGAGGCGGGCGTGGGCCGGAGGCGAGTGACGCTCATGCGCCCGACCCCTTGAAGACGACGGGGATCGTCTGCAGGAGAATCTTGAGATCGAGGGCCAGCGACCGGTGCTCGATGTAGTCGATGTCGAGGCGGAGCCGCTCGTCCAGAGTCATGCCATTTCGACCGCGGATCTGCCAGAGGCCCGTCATCCCCGGCGCAACCTCGAGCCGGTACGTGTGCCAGAGGCTGTAGGTGCTCGGTGCGAACGACGTCGGGCGTGGGCCGACGAGGCTCATCTCACCCCGAATGACGTTGATGAGCTGTGGGATCTCGTCGAAGCTCGTCTTCCGCAGGATTTTTCCGACGCGGGTGATGCGAGGGTCGTCGATGATCTTGAAGTCGGGGGGCGGAAGGATGTTCAGGTGCGCGAGGGACGCTTTGAGCTCCTCCGCGTTCCGAACCATCGTCCGGAACTTGTACATCCGGAAGCGAGTGCCGTCGCGCCCGGTCCGCTCCTGCGCGATGAAGATCGGACCTCGGCTATCCAGCAGGATTGCGATCGCACACGCGAGTGAGAGGACGAGCGCGATCGGCAGGAGAAGCAGGCAGATAGCGAGATCGAAGACCCGCTTGCCGACGAGATAGCGTTGATGAATGACGGGCATGCTCGGCCTTCTCAGCGCTCCTAGCCGCGGGCGGGCTCGGTCTCCTCGGTACCGAGCTTCGTTTGCGTGTGGGTCGGCTCGCCGTTGGGAGGTGCAAGCACCTGACGCACGGACACCACGTCAGCAAGAGACGCCGAGCCGCCAGAGACATCACTGCCTGCTGCGAGTGCGAGCCCAGGGCCATCCGAACCTGGGCCGCCCGCCCAATGACTCGACCGGCGGCGCAGGGCGACGAGGAGTGCACCGCTCGTCACCCCGTCGTCGGGGAACGCGGCCATCGCGATCTCGGCCTCGCCCAGCGAGTCGACGAGGAGCGAGCGGACCCGGCTGACAACCGCGTCTCCCTTGCTTCGGTCACACTCGGGAAGCAAGACGTAGAAATCGTCCTCGTCTTCCCAGACGCGGTCGATCCGTCGAAAGACGCCGTGCAGGAGCCCGCCGTCGGACTTGTACCGCTCGACGGGGCGACGGGGGCGACGCGCCCGGGCAACCGAAGCCGGTCTGGCGAGGCGGATTCTGAGCAGTAGGAAAGAGCGTCCATAGCGACGGCTTCGGGTGAGCTCGTTCCAGAGCTCTTCCCGCATCCGCCAGTGGAGCACCTGCCGACGCGTCGGCGTCTCATCCGACTCGGCAGAACGCCGCCACCGAAATGTTCTCTTCACCCGTCCGGAGATCACGCTGAGTCTCGTGGGCTGGCGCAACGGCACCGGCGCGCCGCCGTCCAGCTCCGGCTCCTCCGCGAGGGGCTGGACCTCATCCCAGTTCATTTCGTCCCGTTCCGTCGCCACAGTGTTGCCTCCCCTAGTCCCGCTTGATTGCCCATTCGACCGGTTCGCAAGGCGAAGCCGGCGGCTATCTCCTGGTGGGCGACTAGCCGGGCTGCGGAGTACGGGCGACGAGAGCTGCTTCGTGGAAGCGCGAGCTGACAGGCCGCGCGACCCGAGCCATGAGCGAGAAGACGAAGGCAGCGGCGGTCAGTGCAAGTGCCAGATCAGTCCAAAAGCTGCTGCCGCCGGGCGCCTGCCCACTGAACGTGACGGCCACGCGGCTCGGAGCGGGGGCCTCGGACGGCGGCGGGACGTGCAACGGCCAGCGCACCTCGGGAGCCGGGCGCTCGACCGGCCCGCTGGCTGACCGGCCAGAGGCCGTTCGCGTCGTCGTGCCGACGCTGGATACGTCTGCGAGACGCGCCAAGCTCGACGAAGCGTCGGCGAGGAAGACCGCTCGGAGCTCGCTGGTGATTGGCCGTAGCGATTCGCGGTCGGTCGAGGTCTGAATGACGACGCTCTGCCCGACCTCTGCAACCGGCGTTAGCTCGGGCTCTTCTATCACAGTGGCTTCGAGTGTGATCGGGGGGGTCGCAACCGCAGCGCCGATGGTCGGATCCTCCAAGCCTTCCATCACCAGGGATGGCACCTCGCCGGTGTCGACCGGTTCGGCCGTCGGGGACTCGAGGAGCGGCGGCTCGGTGCTGGGAACCTCGAGCGGCGGTGCCTCCGCAATCGGGGGTGCAACCGGCGGCTCTGCAATCGGAAGCTCTGCCGGCGGCTCAGACGTGGCAGGCTCCGCCGGCGGCACAGATGCGGAAGGCTCCTCCGGCGGCGCGGAAGTGGGAGCCTCCGCCGGGACGTCCGAGACCACAGGAGCTGTCGAGCTCGGCTCGTCGGCCGGACTGGTCGCCGGGGCGCTGCTCGAAGCGCCAGGGCTTTCCACGATCTGAGTCGTGTCCGGCGCCGGTTCGCTTGAGTAAGTCGCTCCCGCGCCAACCGACGGTTGGCTGACCGCGACGATCAAGATCGCCCCGAGTGCAATCAAAAAAAGCCGCACCCGAGCGCCCTTACGGGTCGACTCAGTCATGGCCGCAACGCCAAGCCCCACAGATGGTCCCCTAGTCCCTTGAGTTTCGCAGTCCTGAGTTTACTACCCTGACGGGCCGCGTCAACGATAGCCACGGCTGGACGGGTCGGTGGGGTCTCGGCGGCTTCCCCGGACGCCGATCGAGCGGCCGCAACTGCTCTTCGCGCGGCCCACGGGGACCCTTGTGCACGCCCCGCCGGTTCGATCTATACCCTAGCCACTCGTGTTTTTCCGTAATCTCGCCGTCCTCGCGGCTGCGTGCTTCGTCCTGCTGCTTTTCGCCACTCCCGCTTCGGCGCGGATCAATCGCGAGACCTGCAAAGGCTACCCCGAACCGCGGGTCTTTCTGGAGACCCAGGCCTGGTGGACGGAGGATCGCATCGCGCCTGGCCACCGATCTCACCACATCCACGTCGGCACCTGCTTCCCGCAGGGGCGGACCTGGCGGCCGGGGCCGGACGGCCGTGTCCGGCTGGACTTTCGGATCATCTTCCACAACATGCGCGGCTACCGGGGCTTCTTGTTCAGAGGTGGAATCGGCTGCTGCGACGAGGGCTCTCCGACCTTCAAGATGCCGGTACGGCTGCGGTGCAAGCACAAGCACATGGAGTGCACCTGGTGGATCACCCGTCGGATCGACACCGATGCGATCAAGACCGACGGGCGCAAGGAAGCTCGGTTCTCGCTCCTCACGCGGACCGACAAAGGGCAGCGGATGTACGAGTCGAGTGGCTGGCAGTCCTACTTCTCCCGCCCTCACATCTCGAAGGTCGAGAACTATCGGGACGAGGACTCGGTGACGGCGAGAGGCTGGTACGAGGGGTTCGGGTACGCGAACGCCTCGATCGGCGCCCCGTAC
>JBPCPR010000095.1:0-12027 GCA_050998925.1 Gaiellaceae bacterium | reverse complement strand
GCCCGACCCGGTGCTCGCGATGAAGCTCGAGGAGGTGGGGTGTGCGACCGTGATGCCGCTTGCGTCGCCGATCGGAAGCGGGCGGGGCCTGAAGCTCCGCGACTCGATCCGGATCGTGATCGAGCAGGCGACCGTCCCGGTCGTCGTCGACGCCGGGCTCGGCTCGCCTTCGCAGGCCGCGGAGGCGATGGAGATGGGCGCCGACGCAGTCCTCGTCAACACGGGGATCGCGCGTGCCGGTGATCCGGTGGCGATGGCGCATGCCTTCCGTCTCGCGGTCGAGGCCGGACGGGAGGCGTTTCTCGCCGGCGTCATGGGCGAAGGCGAGGCCGAGGCGTCGAGCCCGCCGGCGGGGGCGATCGCCGGACCGTGAGCGCGGTATGCAGCGTCAACGGCAAGGATCATTGGCTCGAGGCCGGAGAGACCTTGGCGCGCCTGCTCGCCCGGCTCGGTCTGGAGGGCGGCTTCGCGCTCGTGGAGCGAAATGGCGAGCCGGTCGAGCGGGGCGAGTACGGGGAGGTGGAGCTCCGCGGTGGCGACCGGATCGTCGTTGCGCGCCCCGTCGCCGGCGGATAGGCGCCTCTACCTGTTGGCGCCGGGCCGGCCGGACCTCGAGGACTTTCTCGAGGCGGCGGTTCGGGGTGGCGTCGACATTGTCCAGCTCCGGGACAAGGACCTCGCCGACCAGGAACTCGTCGCGGTGCTCGAGCTGGCGCGGGAGACGACCCGGCGCCTGGCTGTTCCCCTGGTCGTGAACGACCGCCCCGACCTGGCCGCGCACGTCGGCGCCGACTTCGTCCACGTGGGCCAGGAGGACCTGCCCGTCGCGGAAGCGCGGCGCTTCGGTGTCGGCGTGGGCCTCTCGACCCACGCTCCCGGTGAGATCGACCAGGCCGACGCCGACTACCTGGGAGTGGGCCCGGTCTTCGTGACCCCGACGAAGGAAGGCAGGCCGGCTGTCGGCCTCGAGCTCGTTCGGTACGCCGCCACCCACGCCGTCCGGCCGTGGTTCGCGATCGGCGGCATCGACGCCGGGAACGCGCGTGACGTCCTAGCCGCGGGGGCCCGGCGAATCGCCGTCGTCAGAGCGATCGGCGAGGCATCGGACCCCGAGCGGGCCGCCCGGGAGCTCCGCGCCGCGATGACCGACTAGCGCAGCCCGCGGAAGAGGATGCGCGTGGTGCGGAGGGCGCCGAGCCGTCCGAGCTGGGCGTTCAAGGTGGGCGCGAGCTCCGTGCTCCAGACCGTGACGCGCTCACCCGCGAGCGCCACTGCGAGCGAGGTCGTCCCGATCTCACCGCTGCCCGCCCGCTCGATGAGGGTCTGCGGGGGAACGGCGAGCCCGACGTTCTTAGCGACGACGGCCGTCCAGCCGGTCGAGGTCGTCACGCGCCGGACCCGTAGCTGGAAGTAGGAGCGCATCCAGCGGTAGTGACCGCTGAGCTTGAGCTGGACACGATCGACGGACCTGGGGACTGCGAAGAGAAGCTTCCGCCCGCGGCGCAGCCAGGAGTACGGTGAGACAGCCCCGCCTCCGTCCGGATGCAGCTCGAAGTGAAGATGCGGGTAGATCCCGTTCGCGTCCCCCGAGTCGCCCACGAAACCGATCAGCTGACCGGCCCGGACGCGCGCTCCGCTCTTCAGACCCGGTGCGTAGGCCGTACCCGGCTTGCACTTGCCCCGGTTGTCGTTTCGCATCGTCAGGTCGTTGTTCAGGTGGATGTAGAGATAGGTGGTGCCGCTCCGGCCGTAGAGGTAGAGCATGCAGCCGGCGCGCGCGGAGGTCGTCCAGAACGAGATCCGGCCGCCCTCGACGGCGACCACAGGCGCCTTTCGGGCCGCCTTGATGTCGTTCCCCTGGTGGCCGCCCTGACCCCGCGGGTCGCCGAAGTCGTTCGTGTACGTCGCGGGCCCGACCACCGGGAAGATGAGGCGGTCCGGCACGGCGGCCTGCGCGGTCCCTGCGGAAGCCCACATGGCTAGAAGGTAAAGGAGTGCTCGGGCTGTCGTCCGGTGGCGAAGCATGGCTCCGGTTCGCGCTCGAAGGGCGGCACGCTAGCAAACGCGTCGGCTTCCGGCTTGAAGACCTTTAGCCGGTCCCTCCGGCGCGAACGGGTGGTTATGCTCGCGGCCGCATGAAGATCGCCGTTTGCGTGAAGGAGGTTCCCGATGCCGCGGCGGCCCGGCGGATCGACCCGGAGACGAAGCGGCTCGACCGAAGCGGCGACGGCGTCCTGAACGAGTTCGACACACACGCACTCGAAGAGGCGCTGCGCGTCAAGGAGGGCTCCGGGGAGGGCGAGGTCGTCGTTCTCTGCCTGGCTCCGGAGCGAGCCATGAACTCCCTCCGAAAGGCACTCGCCATGGGAGCCGACCGGGCCGTCCTCGTTGCGGACGGCGCCGCCGCGGGCTCCGATCTCGTCGCGACGGGCAAGATCCTCGCCAAGGCCATCGAGCGCGAGTCGCCCGACCTGATCCTCGTCGGCCAGCAGGGGGGCGACTCCGACGGCGCGGTTCTCTGGGGCTCGCTCGCGGAGCGTTTGCGTCTGCCGCTCGTCTCCCAGGCTGCCAGTCTCGAGCTGTCGGACGGAAAGGCGCGCTCGAAGCGCCAGACCGAGTTCGGCTACGACGTCCTCGAGGCGCCCCTGCCGTGCGTGGTGGCGGTCTCGGATGCGATCAACGAGCCTCGCTACCCGTCTCTGAAGGGAATCATGGGCGCGAAGAAGAAGCCGCAGGAGACGCTCTCCCTCGCCGACCTCGGCGTCGACGCGAGCGAGGGCGGGGAGGGGGGCTCTCGCACCGAGGTGCTCGCTCTCTCCGACCCGCCCTCGCGCGGAGACACCCAGCGAATCGAGGACGAAGGCGGCGACTCGGCGGAGAAGATCGTCGCCTACCTCTCGGAGCAGAAGCTCGTCTGATGCCACGCACGCTCGTCTACGTCGAGGACCACGAAGGCGAGGCCACCAAGGGAAGCCTCGGCGTGCTCGGCAAGGCGGCCTCCCTGGGCGGCGAGGCGACGGCGGTTCTCTGCGGCACGGGCGTCGAGTCGATCGCCGCCGGCCTCGGTGCGCACGGCGCGTCCACGGTTTACGTGGCCGACGATGGCGCGCTCGAGGCTCCGCTCCCGCAACCGCGGGTGGACGTCCTCGCCAAGCTGGTGGAGGAGCAGGGCTTCGACGCCGTGCTCTTCGCGTCGTCCGTCCTTTCGGCGGACATCGCTGCCGGGCTCTCGGCTCGTCTCGACGCGGGCCTGAACTGGGATCTGACAGACGTCGAAGAGCGGGACGGGAAGCTCGTCGGCACGCGCCCGGCGCTCCAGGACTCCGTGCTCGTGGACGTGGGCTGGAAGGAGGGGCCGGCGCTCGCGCTCTTCCGGACCGGCTCGTTCGAGCCCGGCGAAGGCGGGGACGGGAGCGCGACGGTCGAGACGGTCGACGTGGCGCTCGAGGATTTCTCCACCCGGACGGCCATGGTCGAGCGTGCGCACGAGGAGAAGAGCGGGCCGTCGATCGAGGATGCGGACGTCATCGTCGCGGGGGGTCGGGGGCTCGGCGAGCCGGAGCGCTTCACGCTCCTCGAAGACCTCGCGAAGGCGCTCGGAGGCGCCGTGGCCGCGACGAGGGCGGTCGTCGATGCCGGCTGGTACCCGTATGCGAGCCAGGTGGGCCAGACCGGACGCACCGTCTCGCCGAAGCTCTACCTTGCGTGCGGCATCTCGGGCGCAATCCAGCACAAGGTGGGAATGCAGAGCTCCGGCACGATCGTCGCGATCAACAAGGATCCGAACGCGCCGATCTTCGAGTACTCCGACCTCGCGGTCGTGGGTGACCTGAACGAGATCGTTCCGAAGCTGACCGAGCTCGTGCGACAGAGACGGCAGTCGTGAGCGCTCGGCCCGCCGACTTCACCCCCGCGCTCGACCCTGGCCGCTTCGTGGCAGAGCCGACCGACCCACCCGGGGAGCGGATCGAGGTCGGCGCACTCGTCGTGGGCGCCGGGCCGGGCGGGCTGGCTGCCGCAGTCCGGCTCGGGCAACTCCTCGAGGAGAAGCCCGGGCTGCGAGAGAGACTCGGAGAGATCCCCGTGGCGGTGCTCGAGAAGGGCAAGGCGCCCGGCGCGCACCTTCTCTCGGGTGCGGTCGTGAACCCCCGCGCCTTCCGGCAACTCTTTCCCGACCTGGTCGCAGCCGACCTCCCGCTGATCGCACCCGTCGAGCACGAGGGGGTTTACTTCCTCACCCGCAAGCACGCCCAGAGAATCCCGGCGCCGCCCACGATGTGGAACCACGGAAACTACGTGGCTTCGCTCGGAGCGATGGGACGCTGGCTTGCAGAGCGCGCCGAGGAGCTCGGGGTCATGATCGTCCCGGAGACCGCTGCGGAGAAGCTCCTCGTCTCGGGTGGCCGCGTCGTCGGCGTTCGAACGGGCGACAAGGGCCGCGGGAAGGACGGGGAGGAGCTCGCGAACTACGAGCCCGGGTCTGACGTCACGGCCCGGGTCACGATCCTCGCCGAGGGCACACAGGGCCATCTGACTGGAATCGCTCTCCAGCAATTCGGGCTGGCCTCGAAGCCGCAGGTCTGGGCGCTCGGCGTCAAGGAGGTCTGGGAGGTCCCGCGACCGCTCTACCGCGTCATCCACACGATGGGCTGGCCCCTGCGCGGCGCTCCGCGCTATCGGGAGTTCGGCGGCAGTTTCATCTACCCGCTCGGCGAGAGCCGGGTCGCGATCGGCATGGTCGTCGGCCTCGACTACACGGACGCGACGCTCTCGGTGCACGACGTGCTCCAGGAGCTCAAGGGACACCCGTTCGTCCGGGCGATCCTCGAGGGCGGAAAGCGGCTGGCGTGGGGCGCGAAGACGATCCCCGAGGGGGGGTTCCTGTCCCTGCCGGACAGCTTCAGCTTCCCCGGCGGCATGATCGTCGGCGACGGCGCCGGGCTCGTGAACGTCCCGGCCCTCAAGGGAATCCACTACGCGATGCGCTCCGGCATGCTGGCCGCCGAGACGGCGCTCGACGCCGTCCGGCCGGGCCAGACCGCTTGGACGCCGGGTGCCCTCGCGGGCTACGACCAGGCTCTCCGCGAGAGCTACATCTGGAAGGACCTCGAGCGCGTCCGGAACATGCGTCCCGCCTTCAAGCACGGCTTCGTTCGCGGGGCCGCGATCGCGGGTGCGGCCATGAACTCCCTCGGCCGCTTTCCGCCCCGGGACCTGACGCTCGAAGCGGATGCAAGCGTGCCCGTGTTCGTGGGCGACCGGGAGGGAACTTACCCCGCTCCCGACGGCCAGCTCTTCTTCGACAAGCTCTCGAGCGTCTACCTGAGCGGGAACAAGACCCGCGACGACGCGCCGAGCCACATCGCGGTCCGGCGCCAGGTTCGCCGAGACGTTGCCGAGGCGTGGGTGCACATGTGCCCGGCCCAGGTCTACGAGATCGCCGGGGACGCGAGCCCGGCGGGAAACGTTGTGGAGGTCGAGGTGACCGCGTCGAACTGCGTCCAGTGCGGCGCCATCTCCGCCAAGGGCGGTCGGCTCCTCGCCGCGGAGGGCGGGTCGGGCCCCGAGTACCAGTCGATGTGATCCACGTCGAGGACGTCGTCGCCGCCTCGGCGGCGATCGGGACGAGACTCCACCGAACGCCGATGCTCTCGTCGGCCAGCCTCGGGGAGGCTTCCAGGGGCAGCGTCTACCCGAAGGCGGAGCTCTTTCAGCGGACGGGCTCCTTCAAGGTGCGCGGCGCCCTGGCCAAGCTGGCGTCGCTCTCGCCGGAGGAGAAGGAGCGTGGGGTGATCACGATCTCGGCCGGGAATCACGCGGGGGCGGTCGCGTACTGCTGCGCGCTCGAAGGCATCGACGCACTCGTCGTCATGTCGGCGAGCGCCAGCCCGCAGAAGGTCGCGGCGACCCTGGGGTACGGAGCGGAAGTCGACCAGGAGGCGACGACGGCAGAGGAAGCCTTCGCGCGCATGAGCGAGCTCCAGAAGCGAACCGGGCGGACGCTCGTGCACCCGTTCGACGACCCGCTCGTGCTGGCGGGTCAGGGCACCATCGGGCTCGAGATCCTCGAAGGCAGGCCCGACGTGGGGATCGTGGTCGTGCCCGCGGGCGGAGGTGGCCTCGTCGCCGGGATCGCCGTGGCGGTCAAGGGTGTCCGGCCGGACGTTCGGGTGATCGCCGTCGAACCCGAGGGCTCGTCGGCCTTGAAGCTCGGGCTCGAAGCGGGAGAGCCCGTCTCGATCGAGCCGGAGTCGATCGCCGACGGCCTGAGCGCTCCGTTTGCGGGCCGGCTTCCGCTCGAGGTCTGTGCCGAGCTTCTGGACGGCCATGTGAGTGTCACGGAGGCGGAGATCCGGGCCGGCTTCCGCTTCCTCTACGAGCGCGCGAAGCTCGCCGCGGAGCCGGCCGGAGCGGTTGCCACGGCCGCGCTCATGGCCGGAAAAATCGCCGCAGCAGAGGGTTCGGTCGCGGTGGCGGTTGTCTCGGGAGGCAATGTAGCCACCCAAACGGCCTCTGCTATCCTGACTTCAAATGAAGGCTGATATTCATCCCGAGTACGTCGTCGCGACCGTCCGCTGCTCCTGCGGCAACGAGTTTCAGACGCGCTCCACGAAGCGTGAGCTGCACGTGGAGGTCTGCTCGGAATGCCACCCGTTCTACACGGGCAAGCAGAAGCTCATGGATGCGGGCGGCCGCGTCGAGCGCTTCCAGCGCCGGCTCGAAAAGGCCGGACGCACCTAGATGGTTGGCCGGCAATTGTCACGCTCGCGGATGGCGGCCCGTCCCCGCGGGCATGCCGATTACCAACCAACCATCTAGCGTCACTGGGAGTTGAAGCCATGAGCGCCCCGATCGGCGGCCAGGCTGTCCTGGAAGGTGTCATGATGCGCAGCCCGACCGCGTGGTCGGTGGCCGTCCGGAAGCCCAACGGCCAGATCGCCGAGGTGAACCGCCCGGTCTCCTCGGCGCTGCTCGAGCACCGCTGGCTCCGGATCCCGGTCATCCGCGGGGTCGTCGCCCTCGGCGAGTCGCTGACGATCGGCTTCCGGGCCCTCGCCATCTCGGCGAACTACGCCGCCCAGGACGAGGACGCAGCCGAGGGCGACGTCCAGATCGAGCTCAGCAAGGCGCAACTCGCGTTCGCGTTCGCGATCGCGATCGGCTTCGCGCTCCTGCTCTTCAAGGTCTCCCCGGCGCTGATCACGAACTGGCTTCCCATCGACAACAACGGGCTCTTCGTCGTCGTCGAGGGTCTGATTCGAGTCACCATCTTCGTCATCTATCTCGTCGTCCTCTCGTTGCTGCCCGACCTGAGGCGCGTCTTCCAATACCACGCCGCCGAGCACAAGGTGATCAACGCCTACGAGGCGGGCGAGGAGCTCGTCCCGGCGAAGGTCGCCCCCTACAGCCTCCTGCACGTGCGGTGTGGAACCGCCTTCCTGCTCTACGTCATGGTGGTGGCGATCTTCGTGTTCGCCTTCGTCGGGCAGCCGGCCTGGTACTGGCTGATCGCCTCGCGGATCATGCTGCTCCCGCTCATCGCCGGAATTGCCTACGAGATCATCCGCTTCGCGGGCAAGAACGCGACGAACCCCGCCCTCAAGGGGCTTCTCGCACCTGGGATGTGGCTCCAGCGCCTGACGACCCGCGAGCCGTCGCTCGACCAGATCGAAGTCTCGATCCGCGCGCGCAAGGAGGTCCTCCGCCTCGAGGGGCGGATCACCCCCGAAGAGCGCAAGGTCGAGGTCATGGCCTAGCCGGCGGGCGCTCCTCCTGCTTTTCGAGGACGAGCACGAAGTCCGTCGTCTCGGCTTCGATCCTTCCGAGGCTGAGCCAAGAGGTGCTTTTCCGGATCACCGCCCACGGTGTTCCACGTAGCCGAAGGCGCTCACGAATCCTGCTCTGTAAGAACGCCTCGTACCTGGCCGCGTACAGGATCGTGAAGCCCGCGTGTGTCGCCCACCGCGTGACCGAGCGAGGCGCGATCGAAAGGCGGAGGTACGTCCTGAACGGGTCGTAGGTCATGAAAGGCATGTACCTCCGGTAGATCCACCGATGGAACCAATGTGGGGTGTACTTCGTGACGAGCCCCTTGAGCGAGAGGACGTTTGGGGCCGCGAGGATCATGAGCCCTCCCTGCTTGAGGGAAGCTCCGAGCTTCTCGAGCGTCTCGTCGGGCCGGGAAAGATGCTCGATCGTGTTCCACGACACGACCAGGTCGAACCGCTCCCTCGGCAGCGGGATGACCTCGACATCGCCGACGATCTTCTCGTCGACGACTTCGTTCAGGTCGAGCTCGACTGAGGACACGTCGATGCCGACTACGTGAACCTGGTCAGGCAGTGTGAGCTGCGACCTCCGCCCGCAGCCCACATCGAGCCCGTGACGCTGTTTCGGCCGGCGAAGTGGCGGCCGAGGAGGTCCTGAACCTCGGTCTTGATCTGGTCGAGGGTCTTCGGCGCAGCAGGGAAGCCGATGGCTCGCCCGGAAGACACCGGTGCAGGCTAATGCGCGTGGGAGAGCTTGGTCGGGCCGAGGTTGCGTCGCGAAGACCGAGCCCGATCGGCGTGTGCTCAGGGCTTGAGCGCAGGATCGGGCTCGGAAGGGAGCTTCTTCCGACCCGCTTCGAGCCTGGCGTTTCGGACGCGGTGCAGCGCCTGCTCGACGGCTCGTCCATGCTCGATCCATGTCAATGACGAAGCGCGCTCGCGAGCAGCCGCACCGAGCCGCCGGCGAAGCTGCTCGTCTCCGACGAGGCGGTCGAGCGCCTCCGCGAAGGCGTCGAGGGACAGGGGGTCCGGCAAAACGATCCCCACGCTCTCGTCGACGACGGCGGCTGCCCCGGCGGCAGCGGTCGTTACCGGTGGGACTCCGCTCGCCATCGCTTCGACGACGCTCGTCCCCCACATGTCCACGCGCGTCGGGAGCGCGACGACGTCGGCGGCCTGGTAGAAGCGCCAGGCATCCTTGCGGGCTCCGGCGTAGTGGACGCGCCCCTGCAGTCGGGCCTCCCGCTCGAGGCGGAGATACGGCTCGCGCTCGCCTCCGCCGACCACGACCAGGTCGGCGGTCTCGCGCATGCGCGCCAGGGCGAGAATCGCGCGGTCGAGGCCCTTCCGACCGAAATCGTGGCCGCAGAAGAGAATCAGATGGGTGTCCTGGGGGAGGCCCAGGGCCTCGCGCACCGCACGCCGATCGGAGGGTGGCCGGAATTCCTCGAGGTTGACGCCAGGAGACACGATCTGGACCGGCACGCGAAGCTCTGGATAGCTTTCGAGCAGGTCCGACCGGACGAGCTCGCTGTCGACGTGGACTTCCACGAGGGCAGAGCCGCGGAGAGCTTGCCGCTCGAGCCCAAGCCGGACGGTGGTCATCGGCCGGACGACGGGGAGCACAAGGTCCTTCAGATCTCTGACGAGTCCTGCCTCGGATCGAGTGGCCCGGTGCCGGCGAAGTTCCCCTCCGACGACGCCGGGCAGGTGCAGGATGTGGCACTTCCCCACGCTTGGAGCCCGGGCGTGAACCGCGTCGAAGGGGACGAAGTCGAGGCGAATCGCCCTCGTCGCGCGCCACGCGAACGAGGCGAGTTCGGCCGCCGGCCCGACGCGGTCGCCTGAGATCGTGAGGACAGGTACGTCATGGTGGACGGCTCCCGGAACGAGGCTGCCGTCGCGTGTGGCCGGGACCGAGTAGACGTGGACCTCGTGGCCCGCGCCGACGAGGTAGCGCGCCAGCTCGACGTGGTATCTCTGGAGGCTTCCCTGGAGGTTGAAGTGCCGGTAGACGAGCGCGACCCGAAGCGGGTCGCCAGCATGGCCATCGAACGACGTCATGCTGCGCGCCGACTTGCGAGCCACCGTCGGAAGCCCAACCGCCCGCGTTGTGCCGCGAGCGTCGCGACGATGCTGGCCTCGGCCCGCGCGGTCTCGCCGGCGAGACCCGGCCGCAGCCGCCGCGGGATCTCCTCCGGGTGGAGGCGAACGGCCACGTCTTCGGCGAGGAGGAGCCGCGGAAGGAGCCGCGAGTACACACTCGAGTGCGTCCTGGCCAGCCAGGGCTTCCGGAGCACGTGGTGGAGCGCAAACGGCTCGGTGCCGTCCGCGTACGCACATCGAAGGGTTTGCTTGTCGACGAGCTCGACGCCGTCGAACGGAGCGTGAGGAGCCAGGCGGAAGTCGAGCACCTCGAGATCGTATGGCGGTGTCCGCGTCGAGAACACCGCATTCCATACGTCCATGTCCGGGTAGTAGAACGGATCGTCTGGGGTGCCCGAGCGCAGGAGCGAGCGCTCGACGTCGACCCGGGCCTGACCGGCGCGAACGAGGTCGAGCACCTCCAGGCCCGGATCACGTGGAAGGACGACGAACCCCGAGTTCACGTAGGTCTCGCGGCGCAGCGGCCCCAGTCCCGTGAACTCGCCCCAGGCCAGGTGGAAGCGGTGCGTGACGTCGTTCTCGAACGCCAGAACGGAGCCCTCGAGCGCGGCTTCGACAAGCGGCTCGAGCGACCGCGTCACGATGACGTCCGTGTCGATCAGAAACATGACCGCCGCGGGATGAGCCAGCGGTGCCGCCCATTTCATGAGGCGGGGGGACGCTGCCAGCGGCGCGTCGACGACCTCTGTGTGTCCGGCCAGCCTCAAACGCTGCCGAGGCTCGAGGCCCGCGTCGAGGACGTAGAAGGGCTCGTGATGCCCCACGACCCGAAGAGAGTTCAGGAGTGCGACGACGCCGACGAAATGCCGCGAATTGGCCACGCAGTAGAACGCAGCCTGACCTTGTCTTCCTTTGCCCCGGTGCGATGATCCACCCGGGGTCATCGCCACGCCATCACACCCCCGATTATCCCACAGAAAGGTGGATTCGTCGCCCCCCGACTCGCGCCGGGCGGTCGGCCTGCTCGCCAGGGTTATCCTTGGTCGGATGGCGATCGAGGAGCTTGTTTCCGAGCTGGAACGATCCTACGCGGAGGCGCAGGAACGCATGTCGGACCCGGCCGTCTTCTCGGACCGGAACGCGGCCGGAGACGCCGGGCGCCGTCTGAAGGAGCTCGAGGCTCCGTACAAGCTCGCGCAGGAATTGCGCCAGATCACCCAGGATCTCGAGGACGCGGAAGGAGACCCGGAGCTCGCCGGGATGACCGACGATCTCAGGGCCGAGGCCGAGCGGCTCGAGCACGAGCTGAAGACCGCCCTCGTCGAGCGAGACCCGAACGACGCGAAGGACGTCCTTGTCGAAATCCGGCAGGGCGTCGGCGGCGACGAGGCTGCGATCTGGGCCGGCGACCTGTACCGGGTCTTGACGCGCTATGCGGAGCACCGCGGCTTCAAGATCGAGGTGCTCGGGTCGCAGCCGAGCGAGGTGGGCGGGTACAAGGAGGTCACCTTCGCGGTCAAGGACGACGGCGCTTACTCGGTCTTCAAGTGGGAGGGCGGAACCCATCGCGTCCAGCGCGTGCCCGAGACGGAATCTCAGGGTCGCATCCATACGTCCACTGCCACGGCTGCGGTCATGCCGGAGGCCGAGGAGGTGGACGTCGCGATCGACCAGAACGACCTGAAGATCGACGTCTACCGCTCGACGGGCCCCGGAGGCCAGAGCGTGAACACCACCGACTCCGCCGTGCGGATCACACACGTACCGACGGGGATCGTCGTTGCGATGCAGGACGAGAAGTCGCAGCTCCAGAACAAGACGAAGGCGATGCGAGTGCTCCGGGCGCGCCTCCTCGAGGCCGAGCTCCGGCGCCAGCAGGAGGAGCTGGACGCCACCCTTCGCTCGCAGATCGGGAGCGGGGAGCGCTCCGAGAAGGTCCGGACCTACAACTATCCGGACAGCCGCGTCACCGATCACCGCGTCAAGGTGACCGTGAACCTCGAGAAGGTGCTCGGCGGCGACCTCGAGGACTTCACGGAGGCGCTTGTAGCCGAAGACCGCCGCCGCGCCCTCGAGGCAGCCGCGATATGAGCCCCCTGGACGCGGTCCGGCAGGCTGAGGCGACGCTGGCCGGGAACGGCGTGCCCTCACC
>JBPCPR010000012.1:0-5027 GCA_050998925.1 Gaiellaceae bacterium | reverse complement strand
AGCTTCGGCTCGACTCGCTCGAGCGGCGCGAGGACGCCGTCGAGGAGCTCGAGCGGCGGATCGAACAGAAGGAGACTGACCTCTCCGCGTACGTCGCCCAGCTCCAGGGCCAGTTCGGGCGCAGCGGCATCTCGGCAGTCGGCTAACTCAGAACGACCACAAGTGGTCGTCAGCCGGGTTCTCCCGCTCTTCCTGCCGGAGCCGCGCGTAGACACCGGCTGCGATCAGTAGCGCGCCCGGAAACAGCTCGAGGAGGACGACCACGATCCAGAGCGCGGACCCGAGGCCTCCGGCGACGACGGCTGCGACAACCGGGAGCGCAGCCAGCCCGAGCGCCCACCACTGTGCGACGACCCAGCCCAGCCAGACGTGGAGCACGAGCGGCACGAGGAAGAGCGCCGCGACCACCAGGCCGGGTGGCTCGGCCTGGGAGTTCGCGACGGCGCCGATCCAGAGCGACATCAGAGCGCCGAAGACGAGCGGGGAGGTGCGAGGGCTCCTGGCGAGTGCGGACACCGAAACATCCTTCGGATCGTGGCGGGCCGCACCACCATGGACACGTATTTGCACCGATCCTGGCCGAGAGGGGGCTTGCGCGCATCCCCCAAAAATGCGAGAAGGGGCGCGCCTACGCCCCTTCTCGAGCCAATGACTGCCCCCCACACCAGATCGGGGGAGTTCCTGAGCTCAGTATCGCCCCTTCCACCCGCGTTGCATAGAGCTTGAGGCGTTGAACTTCCTCAACGCTCGTCGAGCAGGCGGACGGCCGCATCGCGATCCGGAACGCGGAGCTTCTTGAGGATCGCCGAGACGTGGGAGCGCACGGTCACGTCGGCGATGAAGAGGCGCTTCGCGATCTCCGCCGTCGAAAGGCCCTCACGCAGGAGCTCGAGCACCTCCCACTCCCGCTGGCGGAGCTCCACCGAGGGCTGGTGGGCGAGGACGATGCGCTTTCGACGCCCCCGCTCGCGGAACTCGTCGATCAGTCGCGTGACGAGGTTCGCCGGCAGATGGGCCTCGCCTGCGAGTGCGCCCCTGAGCGCGGCCGGGAGCTCCGAGCGCTCGACGTCCTTCAGTAGGTAGCCGCAGGCCCCGGCGCGAAGCGCGTCGAAGAGGTTTGCGTCGTCGCGGGACGCCGTCAGCATCACGATCGCGGTTCCCGGAAGAGCGCTCGAGATCTCCGCGGCGGCGGCGATGCCGCTTCCGGGCATCCGGATGTCGAGCAGGCAAACGTCAGGCTGCTCGGCTAGCGCGGCCTCGATGGCCGCCTTCCCGTTACCGACCTCCGCGCAGACCACGAATCCATCGCTTTCGAGCACGTCACGGACACCCGCGCGCGTCGGCGGGTGGTCGTCTGCGATCAGGATCCGGACGTGTTCGCTCATGGCAGGACGACCTCGATCGCGGTTCCGGCCCCGGGCTCGGAGGAGAGGGTGAAGACGCCGCCAAGGGCTTCCGTTCGCTCACGCATCCCGATGATCCCGAAGCCGCCGCCGCGTGGTGCCTCGGAGTCGAAGCCGTGCCCGTCGTCGGCGACCACCAACCGCAGCCCGTTGCCGTTCTCGAGCTCGACGCGAACCTCGGTCGCGCCACCGTGCCGGGCCGCGTTCGTCACGGCCTCGCGAACGATCCGGATCAAGGCCTCGCGCGTGTCTGCTGTCGCCTCGAGATCGGGCGCGACCGCGAAGCGGAGGTGGGTGCCGACGCGGTGGGCGATCTCCTCGGCTGCCTGGACGAGCGCCACGTCGAGCGGCTCGTCCACCGGCCGCGTCAAGGCGGCGATCGCACGCCGTGACTCGTCTAGCGCGCGCTCGCCGGCCGCGCGGGCGGGCCCGGAGGTCTCGGCGACCACGAAGGCGAGCTCCTGCGCGAGCCCGTCGTGGAGCTCCCGGGCGATCCGCCGGCGCTCCTCGAGGACCGCCACCTGTGCGAGCCGATGCCAGTAGGTCTGGATCTCGCGGCCGGTCCCGACGAGGAGCAGCAGGTAGAAGCCGAGGCGAAGGAAGTCGCCGGTGTAGACCCAGTCGGAGTAGAGGGACGGGAAGAAGAGATAGTTCAGGTGCGCGAAGGCGGCGAGAGTCGCGCCCGTGCCGAACCACTGCATGAGCTCGTCGCCGGTTCGCTCCGCCCGCCGGAGGAAGCCCACGGCCGCGACCGCGAGGAAGAGCGTGGCGAGGAGCTGCAACGTCAAGACGATCGGGTGTCCGACGAAAAGCGGCCGGTCGGACGCCTCCGGGGAGAGCCAGGAGGGGAAGCCGAGCGAGAACCCGAGCCCGAAGGTGGCTACGACCGAAGCCGTGCAGACCAGGGCCCAGACACACGCCGTCAGCGCGATCGAAAGGCTGCGTGCCGGCGCGCGGAGGCGGCGGCGGCTCGCGAAGGCGGCGCCGGCGAACGTGCCGGTGGCGAGCAGCGTCCCCACGAGCGAGATCCAGGTCGGGAAGGCTGTCAGGTAGAGGCCGGGGAGGGCTGCCGGAAGCGCGAGGAAGAAGAGATCGGTGAAGGCGAAGAGGGTCAGCGCACAGACGAGCACCAGGTCCGACACGAGGGCGCTCTCCCGAAAGCGCCCGAGCACGAGGTAGGCGGCGAGGAGAGCGATCAGCGCATTCGTCGTCTCGATCGCGACGTGCAGCGACGGGCTCCGATAGGCCCACGCGGCTGTCGGGACGAGAAGCGCGAGCAGGCTGATGAGACCGGCTCCACCGGCCGCTGCGACCATGGAGAAACGGGGACGCCAGCACACGGCATAGAAGTCGGCAACCGCCGCCCTCCTCCTTAGCGCCGAGGGCCGAACTAGCCGCGGTTGTGGCTCACGACCTCGATGTTGTTTCCGTCCGGATCGAGGACGAAGGCGCCGTAGTAGCCGTCGTGATAGACAGGCCTCTCGCCGGGAGCCCCGTTGACCTCGTAGCCCGCTTCGATGGCGACGCGGTGGAACTCATCGACGGTCGCGTTTTCCTTCGCCGGGAAGGCCAGGTGGAGATGCTTGGTGGGCGCGCCGTGGACGACCGAGAACGAGCTGCTCGCGTCCACGAACTGAGCCCGCTCGGGGGAGTCGAGCTTCAGGCGAAAGCCCGTCTGGGCCGCGACAGCCTCGTAGAACCGCTTCGACGCCGCCACGTCCGCGACGCGGATCCAGAGATGGTCGACCCGGCCCTCACGACGCATCGCCCCATGGTGCACGGCCTCGGCGCTGTTCCCGTCAGGATCGAGCAGAAAAGAGCCGTAGTAGTCGTCGCGGTACTGCGGGCGCGGCCCCGGCGGGCCGTCGTCGCGGTAGCCGGCCTCCGTCCCGACGCGCCAGAACTCGTCCACGTGGGCGTGCGAGAGGGCCACGAAGCCGACGTGGAGACCACTGGTCGGAGGCTTCTCGTCGTTCGCCGGAGAGACCGAGAAGTCGTCCCACTCGGCCAGCTTGGCGTCCGCATGCGTCTGCTCGATCCCGAGCGTGCGGAGGACGGTCTCGTAGAAGCGCTCCGACGCCCCGCGGTCTGCCGCTCGGATCGTCACGTGGTCGAACACGTCGCGTTCATGCCCGCTGGAGGCAGATCCGATACGCAGGATCACGGCGGCCTGCACGAAATCGCTACGAAATCTTCACCACCCTGATCCCCACGACGTCGAGGTTCGGCCTACCGTCCAGGTGGAGCTTCGCCGCCCGGTTCGCTACGGATCTAGTGCGTGAGTCAAATGAAGGAGTGGGAATGGTCGATCAGACGCACGGAGACGCTGTCATCGGTCTCACGCCCAGCGTGTCGACCCGCCTCCTGGGAGTAGTTGTCATCTTGACTCCTCTCGGAACGCTTGCCTGGGCCGCGATCGGGCTGGGCCTCTACCGGCTCGTGGCCTGACGTCCCTGCAAGAAGGTTTCGGGGAGTCAGGTCCTGAGGGCGGGGAGAGCCCGGCGGCAGCCCGGTCGATTGCGGCAGGACCGGGTGCGCCTTCCCGGGGAAGGAAGGCCGGGCTCCCCTGCTCTATGTTCGTCCGATACTCGCTCGCTCCTCTGAGCACCCACGGACGTCTCGGCTGCCTCCCCCGTTGCTCCTCAGCCGCGCAGGACGCAACCCCGCCGCCGCAAGGGGGGTCGCGTCCTGCGAGATCGCAGTATCTGCCATTCCGCGACGCGAAGCGAACCCTCCCGGCCACTGGCGCCGAGGACTGCGGGTAGTGGCGTCGAAGTGTTTCGGCGGGAAAGGTTTCCTGGGCCCCATCGTGCCTTGCTGCAGGGCGTCGGTGCGGCCCCGGTTCTATTCGCCGGCGTACGGCGCTTGCGTTTGCACGCCGGTTCTGTCCGGACCCGACAGCGCGGACGAATCGCTGCTACGTTGGACACAGCGCGTAGGGCTCTAGCGTCGAAGCCGCCGAGGCTCTTTCACACCTGACCCTGAGCGCAGCAGGAGTTCGTTCTGGACTTTCTGCCCTGTGAGATAACAGAAGAAGCATCACATGCATGCGACCATTCGCCGTTATGACGGTGTGGACCAGAATCGCACGGTCGAGCTGACCGACAAGGTCAACAAGACCCTCGTCCCGAAGCTGAGCCAGCTTCAGGGCTTCAAGGGCTACTACCTGATCGAGGCCGACAACGGTGTCATCAGCTCACTCGGACTCTTCGAGACTCCTGAGCAGGCCGACGAGTCGACAAAGCTCGCCGCCAGCTGGATTCGCGACGAGAGGCTCGAGACGGCGTTCCCGAACCCGCCCAAGATCACGAGTGGCAAGGTCATGACGCACAAGAACGGCGTCACCGCCTAGGGCGACCCGCCGAAACTCGCTTGCCAGGAGGGCCCGACCGGGCCCTCCGAGCGAGTGCTCCGCTCCATGCGCGGTTACGGGCGCGAAGGCCAGGGTAGGCCGAGGCTGAACCGCGAGGAAAGGAGCAGGACATGGAGATCGACAAGGAATCGGTCCTCAAGCTGATCAGGGAGCAGGGAGGCGACGAGCAGGCAAGCCAGGCCGAGAGCGCGCTGCCCGACCGGGTCGACACGGACCGCGACGCGGCCCTCCTCCAGCAATTCGGTGTCGAT
>JBPCPR010000319.1:0-9692 GCA_050998925.1 Gaiellaceae bacterium | reverse complement strand
CTCTCCTGCGCGCCTGTCCCCGTGTAGCTGCGGCGACGTGCATGAGGCTCCGCGTCGTCGGCGCCGATCCCCTCTCCGTCCGCTGGCTCATGCGCAGGCTCGAGCTCTCGAACGAGCATGTCGACCTGCTCGGCTCCATCTCCGAGGAGGCGCTCACGCAGGAGCTGCTGCGGGCCAAGGCTCTCTGCGCACCCTCGACGGGTCGCGAGAGCTTCGGGATGGTGCTCACGCGCGCGTTTGCGAGCTCGACGCCGGTTGTTGCGTCCGACATCGAAGGCTACAACGACGTCGCCGGCCCGAGGACGGGCCTTCTCGTGCCGCCCGGGGATGCCGACGCTCTCGCAGACGCTCTGGTCGCGCTGGTGGCCGAAGAGTCGCGCCGGGCGGCGATGGGGGAAGCCGGACGCCGCCTCGTGGAGGAGCGCTATTCCTGGCCGCGGATTTGCAAGCGCCTGCTCGAGGTCTACGGAGGCTTGACGGCCGACGACCCGCGTGTCGCCGCGGCCGCGGCGTGAAAGCTCCGATCCCTGAGAGCCGAGCCGGCCGTATCGCTCTCGTGCTCCCGCCTTTGGTCGGGGTCGTCGCGCTCGTGCTCTGGCGCGGTCCGGATACCGGCGTCGTCCGGGACGCGTTCACCCTGGTCGCCTGGGGCTGGGTCGTGGCGGCTGTCGCGATCAACTTCGCCTCCGTGGTCTTGCGGTCGGTCGCGTGGAAGGTCGTGATCGACCAGGCTGTCCCGCCCCCGAAGCCGCATCGGCGCACGGTCTTCGCCGCGTTCTCGATCGGGCTGCTCGGGAACGCTGCGCTCCCCGGCCGGGTGGGCGAGATCGCCCGTGTCGTCGTCCTGACGCGTCGAATGCGCAGCCGTCCGGGTACCTGGGCCACCATCGTCGGGACGGTCTTCGCCCACCGGATGTTCGACGTGCTCGCCGCGATCGTGCTCGTCGTCTACGTCCTCTATGCCGCCAGGATCCCGGACTGGGCCGTGCCAGGTCTGTCGATCGTGCTCGGCATCGGCGTCGGCGCCCTGATCACCGGCGTTCTTCTCGTCCACTACCGGAGCCGTGTGCCGATCGAAGAGGTCGGTCCGATCCGGAAGGCGCTCCGGACTGCGAGACGCGGCCTCGAGGTGCTGAAGCGCCCCATCCCTGCCGGCTCCGAGATCGTCCTTCAGTTTCTGGGCTGGACGGCCCAGCTCTTCGCCGTGTGGGCCTCGCTCAAGGCTTTCCGAATCGACGTGCCCCTGAGTGCCGCAGCCCTCGTCCTGGTGCTCATGAACCTGGCAACCATTTTCCCGCTCTGGCCGGGTAACGTCGGCCTCCTCCAGGCTGCCGTCGCGCTGCCGCTCCTCTCGTACGGGGTCGCCTATCCGCACGGTTTTGCCTTCGGCATCGGGCTGCAGGCGATCGAGGCATCGGTCGGCGTCGGACTCGGGCTGCTCTTCCTAGCGCGCGAGGGTTTCTCGTTCGCGATGCTCAAACGGATGCCCGAGATGGGCGACGTCGAACTCGACGAGCGCGTGGCCCGGATTGCCTGAGCTCGTGCGAGCGGGCTAGGACTGCCGCGGCGGAATGCGGCTGTCTCGAAGCTCCTGGTCGTCGCGACCCTTCGCCTCGAGCAACTGCTCCTCGCCGCGTGACTCGGTGCGGGCCGCTTCGACCTCGTCGGCCGTCTGATCGGTGTGGTCCGGGGGCACGGTCGGCGCCGAGCCCGGGTGCTCCGACTGCTCGACGTGCCGCTCGTGCTCACGCCCACCCGCGCGCTCGTTCGGCTCGTCCGCGCTCTGCCCTCTGAACCAGTCCAGGAATCCCATGCTCTCTTTGTCCCCACGCGAGCAGGGACGAAAACTTTCCTGGGTTTACGAGTGCTTCGCGAGCGGGTACTTACCTCTCGCGAAACGGAAAGGAGGGACGACCCATATGTACATCGGACTCGGCACCATTCTTCTCATCATCCTGATCGTTCTTCTGATCGTGTTCGTTTTCTAGAAACGCTGAAACGGTGCAGCCGCGCGCCGCAAGGCCCGCGGTTAAGCAGCTCCAAACAAACTGCGACGGGCGAAGGCCCGTCGCTTTCTGCTTTCAGAGCTTGCCACCGCGAAAAGGGCGGCTTCCGGCCGCCCTTTTCAAGTCGAATCTGTTCGGCCGGCCTAGTACGGCGGCGGGCGGTCGTACGGATCCCGACCGACTGTGTCGCGACGATAGCCGCCGAATCCGCCCCAGCTCGACCAGAACACCAGGGAGAGCAGGAGACCGACCAGGCCGACGATCATGAGAATCACGCCGACCGTGTCGAGATCGATCCCGGTCGTCGTGACGTTGACCGCGAAAGCGAGTATTGCGCCGACAGCGATCAGGAGAATGCTTACACCAACGCCCATTTCTACTCCTCGGTAGGGGGCTACGACCCTCCTTACCCATGAGGCAGGGGTCTCATGCCCGGGCCAGGGCACTCCTTCGACTCACGAAACGGCATTCCTGCCGGCTCCGCTCAGGTGGATTGGGCCTCTCGGGGCCGGCGTGTCCTGTTTTGGCGCAGCGTCCAGGCGACTTCCGAATGCTCCTCGACGAACGGCTTGAACTCCCATGGGGTCATCCCGTAGCAGGTGAGATCCGTCACGGCCGTGATCGTCGCTGAGCGGATGCCTTCGTCGATCAGCGCCATCTCGCCGAAGTAGTCGCCGGCGCGGAGCTTGGCACGCACCTGCCCGCCGATCTCCACCTCGGCTTCGCCCTCGGTGATGACGAAGAACCCGGTTCCGGTCGCGCCCTCGCTGACGACCGTGGAGCCCGCCGGGAACTTCCGCTCGTGGAGCTGGCCGGCGAGTCGCTGGCGCTCGCGGTCGGCGAGGCCGGCGAGGAGGGGCACCTTCTTCAGCGCATCGGCCGGCTGGGTCGCCATGGCCGAGGATCATAACCGGCGAAAGGTCCAATGCCAGTCGCGGCGAACTCGGAGCCGTGCGCACGCAGGCTGCCCTTTACGGCGAGATCGATCTCGAGCTCTCCTGGTCGGAGGCCGAGCTACCCGAGCGCGAGCGGACGAAGCACGTCCACCGGCTGCATCCGTACCTCGGGAAGTTCGTGCCACAGCTCGCCGAGGTCTTCCTGCGGCGGTACGGCTCGCCCGGCGGCCTCGTCTGGGATCCGTTCGCAGGGTCCGGGACGACGCTCGTCGAGGCGAATGCACTCGGAATGCGCGCTGCGGGCTGTGACGTGTCGGCGTTCAACTGCATGCTCTGCGAAGCGAAGACGGCGGTCTACGACCCGGAAGCTTTGCTCGCGGACGTCGTCCACCTCGGACAGGTCGGCGGGGAACTCGATCTGAGAGGCACCTCGCCGTACCTGAATCGCTGGTTCGCTCCTCGTGCGGTCGGGGAGCTGCTCGGCTTCCGCGCACGAGTGGCCGGCACGACCTATCGCGAGCTCTGGAGCGTCGTCCTCTCTCGGGCGGCTCGGTCGGCCCGGCGCACGCGACACGACGATCTCGACTTCCCCCGCGAGCCGGTCACGGACGAGTACTTCTGCCACAAGCACCGGAAGACGTGCCGGCCGGTCGGCGAGGCGGCGAAGTTCCTGCGCCGCTACGTTCGCGACGCCGCCCAGCGCGTCCACGAGTTCGCACAGCTTCGAACCGAGACGTCGGCGCTCGTTCTCCATGGCGACGCCCGGGTGCTCGACCCACCCGAGCAGATCGACCTCGTGCTGACGTCGCCTCCCTACCCCGGGCTGATCGACTACCACGAGCAGCATGCGTATGCCTTCGAGCTGCTCGGGCTCGAGCGCAGGGACGAGGCCGAGATCGGCCGCGGCGTGCGAGGGTATTGCGAGGGAGTCGCAGCGGTGCTCGAGCGCGCCGCCGTGGCCCTCCGCCCCGGCGGCCGGATCGTCGTCGTCGTCAACGACCGCCGTCAGCTCTACGGGGGCATCCTGAGTGACGCCGGCCTCCGGCTCGAGGACCGCGTCGTCCGGCACGTGAACCGCCGCACGGGACGTCGAAACGGCGAGTACTTCGAGGAGATCCTGGTCGCGCGGCCTTCAGCCGGTCGACGGCGAAGGGCCGTCCGAGCGCTCGGCGGCGTCTGACGCCTGCGCCTGCGGGCGGGCCTCGCCGGTGCACCGGCCGAGCTCCTCGATCTTCCCCTGGGCGGTATCGAGCTTCGCGACGCAGATCCGGTAGAGCTCCTCGCCCCGCTCCCAGAGGGCGACGGAGTCCTCGAGGCTCGCCTGGCCGCTCTCGAGCTGCGCGACGATCCGCTCGAGCTCCTGCCTCGCCTCCTCGAACGACGGCTCCGCGCTCAGGGCTCAACCTCGTCGACGCGGGCCGAGAATCGGCCCTTGGATACGCGGACGTCCACGAGCCCTCCGCTCTCGAGGGCCGAGGCGGACCGAACGACGTCACCGCCGCTTCGCACGATGGCGTAGCCACGCTCGAGCGTCGCCTCCGGCGAGAGCGCTCGTAGGCGTCCCGCGATGGTGTCGAGAACGCTCCGCTTGCGCTCGAGAAAGAGACCGGGAGCCCGGGCGAGTCTGGCCGCATCGGCATCCACGCGCTCGCGGGAGCGGGCCAGGCCGCGCCTCGTGTCGCGCTCGAGCCCCGCCCTGAGGGCGTCGAGCCGTCCGCGGAGCTCGCCCCGGTCCTGCACGACCAGCCGAGCGGCGGCCGTCGGGGTGGAGGCGCGGGTGTCTGCTGCGAGATCGCAGAGCGGCGTGTCCTGCTCGTGCCCGACCGCGCTCACGACCGGGACGCGGCAGCCGGCGATTGCCCGCACGACCCGCTCGTCGCTCCACGGAAGCAGATCCTCGAAGCTCCCGCCGCCGCGGGTGACCACGATCACGTCGACGCCGGGCTGGCCGGCGAGCTCGGCGAGGGTCGCCACGATCCGGGCCGGCGCCTGCGGTCCCTGGACGTACGTCTCGGCCACCAGCACGTTCGCCGCCGGGAACCGGGCCGTGACCGCGGTGACGAAGTCGCGCTTCGCGGCGGCCTCGTTGCCGGTCAGAAGCCCGATCCACCTGGGAAAGGGCGGCAGTGGGCGCTTCCGCCCGGGCTCGAACAAGCCCTCCGCGGCGAGGGTGCGCTTCAGCCTTTCGATTCGCGCCAGGACGTCGCCGAGGCCGACAGGCTCGATCGAGAGCGCGCGAAGCTGGAAGACACCTCGTGCCGCATAGAAGTCGGACCGCCCGTAGACGTGTACTCGGTCCCCGTCCGCGAGGGCGAGCCGGAGGCCGTCGAAGCCTGCCCGCGGCATGGTCACGGAGAGACACGCGCCGTCGGAAGGATCCTTGAGCGTGAAGAAGACGCTCTGCCAGGCGTCCTGGCGGCGGAGCTCTGTCACTTCGCCCTCGACCCAGAGCGTCGGCAGGCGCCGGAGCCAGATCGAGATGCCCCGGTTGAAGTTGGACACCGTGTAGACCTTGCGGTCGCCGTACACGAGCGGCTCGAGCTTCACGGGCCTGACCGTACACGGCCGCCGGTTCGACGCGCGACGGCCCTATGTGGCCTGTCGGCGACCCATCAGAGAAGGATCTGGGCTGCGACCTCGGGTGTGCAGCGGCTGTGCCGGATGAGGGACACGGCTTCGTGGAGGTCGGCGTGGGACTGCGCGATGCGCTCCGCCCACGGAAGCGGATAGCCCGCCTCGATCAGGACGTGCAGGCGCCAACTCTCGACCTTGGCGCGCTCGTCGATTCCCGGCTCGATCGTGGTCAACTCGTCCACGTGGCGCTGTTTCGGTCTCGCGCTCACGATCCCTGCTCCGTTCGGCCAGATCTCCTAGTTCTGTGTCGCCCGGATTGCCCGGGCGAGCTCCTCGAGCTTCGTGCTCACCTCGAACTCGATCTTCGTCTCGAACTCGTTGATGCGCTGCTCCGCATCCCGGAGGGCGTCGTCCAGGCGATCAGAG
This sequence comes from Gaiellaceae bacterium, assembly GCA_050998925.1. Taxonomy (GTDB): domain Bacteria; phylum Actinomycetota; class Thermoleophilia; order Gaiellales; family Gaiellaceae; genus DASQGA01. The sequence goes on along the minus strand of JBPCPR010000319.1, from coordinate 3,790 downwards.
ATGAGGCGCAGGCGGTCGGCGGCCACCTCGTACTGCGATTCGGCCGCCCGGGCGGTGTCCTCGGTGCGCTTCTGGAGCCGCTCGGCGGTCGACTGGGCGGCAGCCGCGATCCGATCCGCGATCTCCTTCTCAGCCTGGCGCGTGAACTGCTCGATGGCGCGATCGAGCTCGTGCGAGAGCCGCTCGGCAGACTTCTCCCGCGACTGCTTGATCTGGACGTCGAAGCGCCTCTCGGCATCCTCGGCGAGTCGGCTCGCCGCGCGCTCGACCGAGCGCTCCAGGTTCTCGAGCTGGCGTCGGGTGGCGTCGGCGTAGTCGTCCTTGAGCCTGGTCTGGGCCTCCGCGACCTCCCGGTCGACGAGCTCGCGGAGCTCGCGCTCGCGCTCGCGGACTTGCTGCGCGAGCTCCTGCAGCGCCCGTCGGCGCTCGGTCGAGTGCTCCTCGAGCTCCTCGCGCCCCTCGTCGAGCACTTCCTTGGCGCTCTGCTTCAGGTCGTCGCGAAGGCGCGAGAGAAGCTCGCGCTGCTCGTCGGCCGCCGCGCCCAGCTGCTCGGCATCTGCGCTGAGGCGCGCCTCGTGCGACGCGGCCGCCTCGGCCTGCCGCTGTCCGAGCTCGGTCAGGTGGGTCTCGAGTGCCCGCTGCCCCCGGTCGAGGTCGGCCGCCCAAGCGGCGAGCCTCCGCTCCAGGCGCTCCTGCACTTGGGCGACCGCCTCTGTCAGCTCGACGCGCGCCTGCTCGGCCTGCCGGACGACAAGATCGCGGCGCTCCTGGGCGAGCTTGCGTTCCTGCTCGCCCAGGAGCTGGCTCGCGGTCGTGCGCTCGCGGGCGAGCACGAGCTCCTGCTCTGCTGCCCGTGCCTGCGCTTCCTTCTCGAGGAACGCGCGCAGACGCTGCTGGCCGTGCTCGCTCGTCCGGTCGAGATCGCGAAGGCGCCCGAGCGCGCGGACGAACAAGAGGAGCCCGGCTTCCGCGACCGCCGACGCAAGCAGGCCCCCTGCGGCGAGGAGGAGGGGAGGCGTCTCGACGAAGTCCTCCGAGAAGTTGATCCCCAGCGCAACCCAGCCGGCCAGGGATCCGAGGGTGAGGATGACAGCCGCCGCGACGAGGAACTTCTCCGAGGCGCGGTCGAGGACGACCGCGCCGAAAGAGACTCCGACGAGGGCCAGGCCGGCCGCAAACGCGATCTCGAAGGCCGCTGCCATGACCCAATCGTAGGCCGCTGGGCCTAGAGGCGGAGCGAGAGGAACGTGGCGCGGGCGGAGTCGGCCGTCGCGGGTGCGGCGAAGCGGTCGAGTGCGAGCTTCGCGATCCGCCCGGTCAGCTCGTCGGCTGACATGCTGATGCCCAATCCGTTCCAGGTCATCACCGCGGCGACAAAGACGCCGTCGCTCGAGTACACGAGGCCCGTGTCATGGCGCGCGGTCAGGATCCAGCCGGCCTTGTGCGGGACGGCGACTCCTGGGTGGCGAAGGAAGCGGTTCAGCTTTCCGTGGTCCTGCGAGTGCGTGAGGACATAGAGCAGGTGCCGGGCATCCGCCGATGTGAACCCGCTTAGCCGCCTGACCAGCGGCCCACGGCCGGCCGTCGCCAAATGGAGATACTTGAACGTCCGGGCCATATCCCATGCCGTCGTGTACTCCCCGACGCCGAACTAGGGCGACTCGACGACGCCGACGTGGATCGGCCTGGCTGCGGCGGACCCCGTCCCGAGGATGAAGCCGCCGTACAGCTCCGTGTCGTTGATCCCCGCCCGCCGCAGCGTGGCGTTCACGCGAGCGGCACCGGCGCTGGTCGAGCCGCCCAGCCAGACGAGAAGCTCGTTCGCCGCCCGGTTGCTCGATACCCGGAGCATCGAGCGAAGCAGCCGGTCGACCTCGGTGCCCCTGGCCGGCAGGCCGGGCAGCGTTCGCAGCACCTCGATCGCGATCCCGAGCTTCACCGTCGAAGCGGCCGGAAACCGAGCGCGAGCGTTCCTCGCTGCGCCTGCACCCGTTCGGAGGTCCTGGACGTAGAACGCGGTGATGCCTGGAAAAGAGCTGCTGCGCGTAGCCAAACGCCGCTGAAGCACTGGGTCCAGCCGGCCAAGGGTTGCAATCGGGCGGGCGGCGCGCGGGAGCCCGAAGACCGAGCCCACGGTTGTCTCGGAAGAGCCGCCGGCGGGACCGTACGCGACCACCTTCACATTGACGTCGCGTGTGGGGAGCGAAACGCGGAGGCGGAATCGCCCTCGCGGGGTCGCCTGGCTGCGCACCTCCGCGCCGTCGACAAAGACCGCGATTCGAACGGCGCCAGGGCCGACCCGTCTTTCCACGAGCCCGAACGAGACCTGTCTCGGCCCTGGTGCGACGAGGGCGGGGGGCGCCGGGCGAAGGAGCGCCGGCTCCGGAGGGATGGGGACCGCGATCATGCGAGCCTCATCATGACCAGCGAGAGCGCGAGCAGGACGATCGCCATCGTGAGCAGCTTGAGCGCGCGCTCCTCGGCTCCGATCAGGGTCTCGACGCTGACCTCCGCGCTCGATCCATCGCGGCGGAGGATCGTCCCGCGGACCTCGCTGACATGCCTGCGTACGTGCCGGACCTGGGTCGAGAGACGGCGCTGCGCCAAACTGAGCGCAAAGGCGAAGGCACCGGCAGCAAGCGCGGGCGGGTCGATCGTCTCCGCCACGGCGAAGAACCCCGTCACGAGCGGAAATGCGCCCCAGGAGAGCGCGAACCAGGCATCCGAGTGGAAGCGTCCGCCGAAGAGCTCCAGGTTGTACGCGCAGACGACGAAGGCGCCGGCAGTGGCGAAACCGGCGATCCACGGGCTCCAGGCGAAGGCCGTGTAGACACCGATCGCAACGGCTCCGGCAATCGAGAGAAGAGCGAGCAGGGCGAGCGTCGCGGACCCGAGCTCGGTGCCGAGCGGGCGTCCGTGGAGCTCATCGAGCGCATGCGCACCGATTCCGACGGCGAGGAAGAACGCCGCAAGGGTCGGCAGGAGCCGTGAGAGCCGGAAGTCGGGTGCGAGGGCGGCGCCGATCGCCACGTAGCTCAGGTGCCACGCCGTGTAGGGCGGGTGAAGGAGCGTGGCGTAGTCGCGCCAGCCACCGGGGGCCAGCGCGTAGAAGGCAGGTCGCGGCGCCTCAGCGGCCACGGTCACCCCAGACCACGATGCCTCCGCCCAGGCTGAGGGGCCGGAAGCGTGGCTCACCGATCCCCGCGGCGCGCCAGAGCCCGAGGAGCTCCGGAAGCGGGAAGCGCTCGTAGAAGCCTCGGATGCTCGGGCCGAGAAACCGGCCGACGCGCCCCCAGCCGGGCGAGACCACCCTGCCGGCCAGCGGCAGGCCGGTGCGGACGTACAGCTCCCAGGCGGCCCGGGCCAAAGGATTGGGCGGCACGAAGAACTCGAGTGAGGCGAGCCTTCCACCCGGGCGAAGCACCCTGGCGAGCTCGCGAAGGGTCTCGGCGGGGTCGTCCACGTACCTGAGCAGGTAGGTGAAGGTGACCGCGTCGAAGCTCCCGTCCTCGAACGGGAGCGTCTCGGCCCGCCCCTGCTCGAGCCACACCAGCCGGCCGACACGGGCTGCGTCGATGCGCTGCCGCCCGGCCGCCAGCATCTCGGCGCTCTGGTCGATGCCGACCACGGAGCACCCGTAGCGTTGCGCGAGCTCGATCGCGACCGCGCCGGTTCCGCTCGCGACGTCGAGGACCCTCTGGCCGGCCCCCGGCTCGAGGCGGGAGACGAGGAAGTTCCGCCAGCGCGGGTCCTGCCCGAAGGAGAGGATCCGCGCATACCGGTCGTAGGT
>JBPCPR010000289.1:0-4991 GCA_050998925.1 Gaiellaceae bacterium | reverse complement strand
GCCTACGACGTCATGAGCTCGAAGCACATCCGCGCCGACTTCAACTTCGCTTGGCCGACGGCAGAGGTGGCCGTCATGGGCCCGGAGGGAGCGGTCAACATCGTCTTTCGGAAGGAGCTCGAGGAGGCTCAGGACCCCGACGCGCGCCGAGCCGAGTTGATTGCCGACTACAAGGCACAGTTCGCGAACCCGTACACGGCCGCCGAACGGGGCTACGTGGACGACATCATCGAGCCGCGGCGAAGCCGCGCGATCCTCTGCGACGCCCTCGCGACGGCCATGACCAAGCGCGAGCGCCGCCCGGCGCGCAAGCACGGGAACATTCCTCTGTAGCTCTCGCCTTCAGCGCATCCAGGCGATGTCGGTCGCGACGATCGCGAAGCGGCGGAGCCGGAGGTGTGGACCGGTCGCTCGGAAGAGCAGGACGCTGCGCCGCGTGGCCACGACGGCCCAGCGCTCGTCGGGCGACCACGCGATCGCATGGGCGTTCACGAACGAGAGGCTGGACGGGTTCCCGTCCCGGTCGAGGAACGTGAGCGCCTCCCGCGGGCCGCGCCCCGTCCTCACTACGACGTGGCCGCCGCGAGGGCTTGCTGTGAGCCCTGAGAGGCGCGGCGCCAGGAACCCGGCCCCTCGCACCGCTCTTCGTCCCTCGAAGACGAGAACGAGGTCGAGACCCTCGGGCCCCGGCGGTCTACTGGTGCCCAGCAGGGCGGCGAAGCGTCGGTCGTCGAGCCATGCCACCTCCCGGAGGCGGGTCGGCCCGATGGTCGCGCTCGCCTGCCCGACCGCGCGGCTCACGTCCCGGCCCGAGAGCAGGAGGCGCCCGGCGCGCAGTCCCGAGGAAAGCCGCAAGGAGCCGTCGGCGACGTAAGTGAGGCCGCCGTCGGGCTTCCAGGCCGGTGCGCAGCCGCGGCGGCGGAGGATCGCCGCTCCTCCCGGCGCACGCACGGTGACGTGGCCGTCGGTGCAACGAGCGAGGAGGGCGCCGCGCGGCTGTCGCGTCTCGCCGTGGCGGACGAGCCGCCCGGCCGGATCGAGGGTGAGCCCACAGTCCACCGAGCGGGGCGCGTTCGGCTCGGCTCCGCTCGGAAGAACGATCCTGTGCAGGCGGCACCGGCCGTCGAGGTACGCGAGCGTCCCCGAGACCGACTCGGCCGAAACTGCGGTCCCGGCGCCGTCGGCTCGGGGCTCGAGCCTCGGCTCGCCTCCGCGGATGCCGTCGACCGCTGCGGCGATGCCCACGAGGGCGACGGGCCCGACCACGAGCGCGCTCCAAAGACGGCGCATCCGCCGTGACGATACTCAGGCAGTCTCGAGCAGGGAGGGCTCGAGCCCTCCGCTGACCGCAAACTCGGCCTTGAATGCATCGACCACGTGCGGGTCGAACTGCGTGCCGGAGCACCGGTCGAGCTCAGTGAGCGCCCTGAAGTGCGAGAGGCCGTCGCGGTAGACGCGATCCGTGGTCATGGCGTCGTACGCGTCGGCGACGAAGAGGATCCGCGCTCCGAGCGGGATGTCGTCGCGCGAGAGGCGGTCGGGGTAGCCGGTTCCGTCCCACCGCTCGTGGTGGTGGAGGATCCAGTCGGCGACCGGCTCGACTCCGAGCGAGTCGAGCATCCGGAACCCGATCTGCGGGTGGCGCTCGAGGACGAGCCGCTCCGCCTCGGTCAGCGGGCCGGGCTTGCGCAGGATCTCCTCGGGGATGGCGAGCTTGCCCAGGTCGTGGAGGCTGCCTGCGAGCCGGAGCAGCTCGATCTCCTCCTGCTCGAGGCCCATGCGGATCGCGACGCGGGCGGCCAGCTCGCCGACCACGTAGGAATGACTGCCGGTGTAGGCGTCGCGCGCGTCCACCGCGTGGGCGAGACTCGCGGCGGCGCGCATGCAGGCGGCCCGGTCCCGACCCTCGATGAGCCAGCGGAGCTCCGCCAGCTCCTCGACGTCGGGCCGAAACACGTGTGCCCGCCCGCGGCCGTGCTCCTTTGACCAGTAGAGGGCGTTGTCGGCCACTCGCACCAGCTCGCTCCGGTCGAGGGAGTGCTGTGGATACGTGGCGATGCCGGCCGAGACGTTGACCGTGCTGCCGTGCTCGCACGGAGAGGCGGCGACCCGGTCGAGCACGGCGTTCGCGATCCTGAACGCGTCCTCTCCGGTTCGGCCGGGCAGGAGAATCGCGAACTCGTCGCCGCCGAGCCTGAAGGCTTCGCCGCCCTGCCGGAGCCGGCTCGCAACCTGTGCGAGGACGCGGTCCCCGACCGGATGGCCGTGGCGGTCGTTGATCTGCTTGAAGTGGTCGATGTCGATGAGGCAGATCGTGACGGGCGTGCCCTGCTCCTGTGCCTCGTCGAGGCTGCGCTGCAGCCGCTCGTGGAAGTGGCGGTGGTTCCCGAGCCCAGTGAGGGGATCGGTGAGCGCGAGCCGCATCGCCTTCAAAGACTCGTGCACGGACCGCTGGTACAGGGCGATGGCGACGAGAGGGCCGATGAGCGCGGCCGAGAGAAGCGGAGACCGATCCCAGAGAACGGCGAGCATGAGGCTCACCGAGGCCATGATCGAGAACGGAACGAACGTCCAGTAGACCGACTGGCGGAGGAGCCCGAAGAAGCGCTCTCGGGCCCAGACCGAGATCACGAGCGCGACCAGCAGGATGTTCGTCGCATAGAACGTCCCGGCTCCGACCAGCACCGCGAGGAACACGTCTGCGACCTCCGGGCCGTCGAAGCGCCATGCGGCCACGCCGGCACCCGCCGCGCCGAGCGCGTAGACGCCGGCGTTGTAGAGGAACCGGATCGGCGGCCGCCGGTCGAGGATGTCCACGAGGGCCCGAGTCGCGAAGCCGATCACGACCGCGGGCGCCCAGCCGTAGACCACCGCCGTCCCGACGATGAAGACGGCGCCGAGGGAAACCGAGCCCGCCGGCACGCCCTCGACCGGCACGGGGTAGGCCTCGACGACCACCGACGCCACGAGCAGGGCCAGGAGGCCGGCGAAGGACTCGAGCGAGGGAGTCGACGTCAGGAGGCTCCAGGCCGCCGCGCCAAGCACGGCGAGCCCCGCAGCCGTTACCGGGACGACGACCGGCAGGAGCCGGAGGGTGTCTGACCCCTCCGGCTGTGCCTGCTCCGCGCCGCTCGGAGCCGAGCGAGCCGAATGGCTGTTCACTGGATGACTAGCTCCAGATGAAGCCGTCGAGCCCGCCGACGAAGGCGGAGCAAGCGACAAGAGCCGTCATGACGAGCGTGGTGACTTTCCAATGCAGCACCTTGATCCCCTTGTTGAGTGGACGCCAGCAAGACGCAGTATCAATGTCACCCTTTAGCGGGTCATCACTCCATCGGGGGATTGTCCATTTGCGGGCGTTTTACGAAAGGCCGGCTTCAGCGAGCGGGCGCCGGCCCCAGGCGAAGCTGTCCGCCCACCAGCTCTCCAGCGGAACCAGGGTGACGCCGTCCCGGGACGAGTGCACCATCCAGCCGCCGCCCATGGAGATCCCCATGTGACCGATCTGCGTCGGGCGCGAGCGCGGCCCGACATCCCCGAAGAAGACGATGTCTGCGGGCAGGAGGCTCTTGAGCGGGATGCGCTGCGCCCTCGGCATCTCTCCGCTCATTCCATAGGTCGTTCGCCCGCGAAGGGTCGACCCGAGCTTCGGTGCCCCGGTCCAGCGCTCGAGCTTGTAGACGCGCCAGACGAATCCGGAGCAGTCGAACCCGCCGCGGGCCTTGACACCGAAAGGCGATTGGGCGAGCTCCGACATGCCGCCCCAGACGTAGGGATAGCCGACGAAGCGAACCGCCCTGCGAAGGACGCGGGTCTGCCACGCCGTGAGAGCGGGCAGGTCGAGCGACGACGCCTTGTCGTTGGCCCACTGGAGCTTCCAGTCGTCGAAGCCGACGAGCTTGGCGACCGAGTATGCGGTCTGCGCCCGCGTCACCGGGTCGTTCGGCAGGCGCTCGAGGTCGTCGTCCTCCTGCGGGTGGTTGTAGCGAAGGCCGAGGAGTCGCGCGAGGACCTCCGTCCCGGCGCGGCCCGGGGGCCGGAGACCTGACGCGCGGAGTTCGGCGCGAACTTTCTGGGCGGCCGGGCCGAGGCCCAGGGCACGGACGAGCGCGCGGTCGAGCTGGGCGACGGTCACCCGCTTCTCCGGGTCGACCACCACCTGCTCCCTCCGGGTGATGCCCGCGACGATCCGCGCCAGGTCACGCCGGTTCAAAGCCTTGTTGGGCCGAAAGGAGTAGACGTTGGGGCCCATGAGCCCGCTCTCGACGGCGACGCGGATCTCGGCTCGCGCCCAGGACGCGGCAGACGTCGTTTCCGCGCCCACAGAGGTCGCGAGCAGCACGACGAGTACGAAGGCGCGACGTGTCCTCATGCAGTTCCCATCGGCCGGCCCCCTCTGGGTCTTTAGCTGCGTGCCTCGAGTGTGGCCCCGAGCCGCCTCGCGAGCCCGTTTCCGCCCCGGCGCATGATCGCGTGATGGTTCCAGGCGAAGACCGGTCGCGCGACGGGGGCCAGAGCGTTCATCCATTCTCTCGTCGTCCGGACGTTCCACTCGTACGTGGCGGCGGTGCCGCGGCCTTCGTAGAGGCGCCAGCGGCCGCTGCCGGCGAGCGCGCCGTCCGCCTCGGCGTCGACGAGGTACGGCTTCTCCGTCGCGGTCACCCGGGTCGTGAACGACACGGTATAGGGGAGGACGCTGCGCCAGCGGTGGCCGTAGACCGCTCCCACGCCTGCCTCGTCTCCCTCCGCAAGCTTCTCGACGCTGCGGACGCCAGGCCACCACTCGGGCCACGCTTCGACCTCGTGGATCGCATCCCAGACGGTCACGATCGGCGCGTCCAGGAGCCAGGTGGTCAGGAACCGGTACTCGGCCACGACCCGCCTCAGCCTACGGATCCGGTCAGAATGGCCGCGCATGGACGTCGATCTGCTGATCCGGCGGCTGGGGGAGATCGCAGGCGGCGAGCACGTCGTCACGCACCCCCACCAAC
>JBPCPR010000287.1:0-4902 GCA_050998925.1 Gaiellaceae bacterium | reverse complement strand
GCACGAGCCGAGCGCGGCGGCAACGCTTGCGGAGGCGGTCGCCGGTGCGGTCGCCGAGGAGCCGGCGCTCACCGGCGTCGTCGCAGAGCTCGATCTCCGCGTCCGCATCACCCGCGTCCGCGCGGCTGGCCAGGCGGACGTCTCCGTCCTCGCGCCGCTCGCAGACGATGCCGCCGAGTGGGCGGTAGAGCGTGCCTTCCAGACCGCTGTCGCAGGAAGCGCCCGGCTCGTCTCCGTCGCCTCGGACTCCGGCTGGAGCTCGCTCGTCGACAGCGTCTCGGCCCGGTACGACGGCGTCCTCGTGGAGCACCTTGGCGTGGCCGACGCGGTGCCGCGGCTCGCCTTCGACGCGGAGTCGGTAGACGTCGCGGTCACGGCGTCGGCGCTCGGCGAGGCTCTCGCCGGCCTCGTCGCCTCGAGCGAGCGAGGACCGCGCGTCGTCGGCCACGGCCTCCTGGGCCCCGGGCCCTGTGTGTTCTCGCCGGGCGGCGACGTCGCCAGCGAGGAAGCGGGGCAGGGCGTTGCGAATCCCTGCTCGATGCTGCTCGCCGCGTCGCTCATGCTCGACGAGGGCCTGCACGAGCCGAGCGCGGCGGCAACGCTTGCGGAGGCGGTCGCCGGTGCGGTCGCCGACGGTGCGTGTACGCCGGACATGGTCGCCTCGGGCGTAGCCTCGACGACACGCGAGTTCATGGACGCGCTGCTCGCAGAGCTCCCGCGTCGCGTCACGAACTTCGAATTCTACCGGCGAGCGTACGCCTGATGGCCAGGATGCTCGGTTCGGACGCCATCCTCCGCTCCCTCGAGGCGGAGGGCGTGGACGTCATGTTCGGGATTCCCGGCGGAGCGATCCTGCCCACCTACGATGCAATTGCCCGCGGCACGAGCGTGCGGCACGTCCTGGCCCGCCACGAGCAGGGCGCGGGCCACATGGCCGAGGGCTATGCACGGGCTTCGGGCCGCGCCGGCGTGGCCATGGCCACCTCCGGGCCGGGTGCTACGAACCTCGTGACCCCGATCGCGGATGCCTGGATGGACTCGACGCCCCTCGTCTGCATCACCGGCCAGGTTCGGACGAACCTGATCGGGACCGACGCCTTCCAGGAGGTCGACGCAACGGGGATCACGCTCCCGATCGTCAAGCACTCGTGGCTCGTCCAGGACGTCGAGGAGCTTCCGCACGTCATGAAGGCCGCCTTCCACGTGGCTCGCACGGGCCGCTGCGGGCCGGTGCTCGTGGACGTGGCCAAGGACGTCCAGGAAGCAGCGATCGACTTCCGCTATCCGGACCAGGTCGACCTGCCCGGCTGGAAGCCACCGCACAAGGTCAACGCGCGCCAGCTCGGCGAGGCGGCGCGGGCGATCGCCGCGGCGGAGAAGCCCGTGCTCTACGTCGGCGGCGGAGTCGTGAACGCCGACGCGTTCGCGGAGCTCCGCGAGCTTGCGGAGGCGGGAGGGCTGCCGGTCGTGACGACGCTCATGGCGAAGGGCGCCTTTCCGGAGTCGCACCCGCTCCATGCGGGGCTGCCCGGAATGCACGGCTCCAAGTGGGCGAACTGGGCCATGAACAAGTGCGACCTCTTGATCGCGGTCGGCTCCCGCTTCGACGACCGCGTCACCGGGAAGCTGACGGCGTTCGCACAGGGCGCGCAGGTCATCCATCTCGACGTCGACGCCGCCGAGATCGGGAAGCTCCGGCACGCCGACATTCCGGTCGTCGGCCCGCTCAAGCTCGCGCTCGCGGCGCTTGCGCGCGAGGTGAGGCGCCTCCGGGAGGAAGGGTCGGACGGGCCGAGCGCCTGGCGGACGCAGATCGACGAATGGCGGGACGCGTTTCCCTACCGGTACGACCGGGACGGGGACTCGCTGAAGCCGCAGGCTGTGCTGGAGGCGCTTCGCGACCTGACCGCCGGGCGCGACGACGTCGTCTGGACGACCGGCGTCGGGCAGCACCAGATGTGGGCGATGCAGTACCTCGTCTGCGACCGGCCCCGCAGCTTCATCACCTCGGGCGGGCTCGGGACGATGGGCTACGGCGTCCCAGCCGCGGTCGGCGCCAAGGCCGCCCGCCCGGACGCCACCGTCATCTGCGTCGACGGAGACGGTTGCTTCCAGATGACGTGCCAGGAGCTCGCGACGGCGGCGCTCGAGGGTTTACCGATCGTGACCGTCGTCGTGAACAACGGCTGGCTCGGAATGGTGCGCCAGTGGCAGGAGATGTTCTACGCCGAGCGCTTTGCGCAGACGCACCTGACCCACCAGGTGCCCGACTACGCCATGCTCGCCGAGGCATACGGTTGCGCCGGCTTCACGGTCGACTCGGAGGACCGTCTCGAGGAAACTCTGGACGACGCGCTCACCTGCGGGAGGGCCGCCGTCGTCGACGCTCGCTGCGATCCCGAAGAGAAGTGCTTCCCCATGATCCCCGCGGGCGCCGCCGCCATCGACATCCTCGAGTACCCCGAGGGCGAGACGGTCGAAGCGTGACCCATACGCTCTCCGTCCTCCTCGAGAACAAGCCGGGTGCGCTCGCACGGGTCTCGAACATGTTCGCTCGTCGCGGGTTCAACATCGAGAGCCTCGCCGTCGGGCCGACCGAGCGGCCCGACGTCTCCCGCATCACGCTGCGCGTGGAGTGCGAGCAGGACTCGCTGGAGCAGATCGAGAAGCAGATGCACAAGCTCGTCAACGTCCTCCGGGTCTCCGAGCTCGAGCCCGGCGAGACCGTCGAGCGCGAGCTGGCGCTGATCAAGGTGACGGTCACGCCCGAGCGCCGGCCGGAGCTGCTCGCAGTCGCCGACACGTTCAAAGCGCACGTAGCCGATCTCGGCCCGGAAGCGATGATCTTCGAGCTGGTCGGCCCGCCCGACGTCCTCGACTCCTTCGAGGAGCTCGTCCGGCCCTACGGCGTCAAGGAGCTCGTCCGCACGGGCCGAATCGCACTGCCCCGTGCAGCGGGCCGCCGCACCCCCCGCCCACAGCACGTCCTCCGATAGAACCAAGCGAAAGGAACCTTTCATGGCACAGGTCTACCGCGAAGGCAATCTCGACCTGCTGGATGGAAAGGTGGCCGTCGTCGGCTACGGAAGTCAGGGGCACGCGCACGCCCTCAACCTGCGCGACTCCGGCGTGGAGGTCGAGGTCGGCCTCCGCTCTGGCAGCGAGTCGTGGGAGAAGGCTGAGGCCGCCGGGCTCGCGGTTCGCGAGATCGCCGACGCCGTCCGGGGCGCCCGGCTCGTCGCCGTCCTCCTGCCCGACCACGTTCAGAAGGGCGTCTTCGAGGCGGAGGTCGAGCCCAACCTCGAGCCGGGCGCGGCGATCCTGTTCGCGCACGGCTTCAACGTCCACTTCGGGCAGATCGAGCCCTCGAAGGGCCACGACGTGATCATGGTCGCGCCGAAGGGACCCGGCCATCGGGTCCGGGAGGTCTTCGAGGCCGGAGGCGGCACGCCCGGGCTCATCGCGGTTGCGCAGGATGCGAGCGGGAACGCACGCGACCTGGCCCTCGCCTACGGCGCCGCGATCGGCTGCGGGCGCGCGGGCATGCTCGAGACGACGTTTGCGGAGGAGACCGAGAGCGACCTCTTCGGCGAGCAGGCCGTGCTCTGCGGAGGTGTGACCGCCCTCATGCAGGCCGGGTTCGAGACGCTCGTGGAGGCCGGCTACCAGCCGGAGATCGCGTACTACGAATGCATCAACGAGATGAAGCTGATCGTCGACCTGATCTACGAGGGCGGCTTCAGCTATATGCGCTACTCGATCTCCGACGTGGCCGAGTACGGCGACGTCACCCGGGGGCCGGTGATGGTCGATGAACACGTGCGCGCCACGATGCGGAAACTGCTCGAGGACATTCGCTCGGGCTCCTTCGCCCGCGAGCTGATCGCGGAGGAGGAAGCCGGACGCCCGCGCTTCCAGGAGCTCCGGAAGCAGGCCGCGGCCCATCAGGTCGAAGACGTCGGCCGCGAGCTCCGAAGCCTGATGCAACTACCCCGGAAAAATGCTGACGCATTTTCCCGGGAAGCGGGCTAGAGAGCGCATCGCTTCGCTCGCGGAGACCGACATGACCGTCGACGTACCGGTCGCGTTACTCGGGTACGGGACGGTGGGAGCGGCCGTCAGCCGCCTGCTCGAGGACAACGCCGACGACATCGAGCGGGCCACCGGGCACCGGCTTCGCGTCGTGCGCGCGCTCGTGCGCGACCTCGAGAAGGAGCGGGCTTTCGCGGCCGCCCCCGGCGTCCTGACGACGCGGTTCGAGGACGTGCTCGAGGACGATTCGATCGCCGTGGTCGCCGAGGTGATGGGCGGCCTCGAGCCGACGGGCGAGCATGTCCTGTCCCTGCTTCGCTCCCGAAAGCCGGTCGTCTCGGCCAACAAGCAACTGGTGGCCCGGCGCGGGGCGGAGCTCTTCCACACGGCGTCCGAGGCAGGGGTCCAGCTTCGCTTCGAAGCGTCCGTCTGTGCCGCGATCCCGGTGATCAAGGTGCTTCGAGAGTCGCTCGTCGTCTCGAACGTCCACCGAGTTCTCGGAATCGTGAACGGGACGACCAACTTCATCCTCACCGAGATGGAGTCCGGCGCCGGGTACGACGAGGCGCTGTCCGAGGCGAAGCGGCTCGGGTACGCGGAGTCCGATCCGACCGAGGACGTCTCGGGGGCGGACGCCGCGGCGAAGATGGCGATCCTGGCTACGGTCGCCTTCGGCACCCGGGTCGCGCTCGCCGATGTCGCCTACGAAGGCATCGAGGGGATCAGGCCCGAGCACGTGACGGCCGCCCGCGAGCTCGAGACCGTCGTTCGGCTCATCGGCGCTGCCACCCTCGTGGAGGGCGGGGTCGGAGGGCTGGGGCGAGCGGGGGCACGCGAGCGCCCATACCCACTTTTAGCGATAGGGGGGGC
>JBPCPR010000251.1:0-3388 GCA_050998925.1 Gaiellaceae bacterium | reverse complement strand
CCGCCGCGCCGACCAGCGCGACTAGTGCACACAGAGCTCCGAGCCGACGCAGCCGCCGGCTCCACGCAGTCCTCCCCAATCGACCCTCCCCAGGGCTCCCCCCCATCTAAGTGGAGGAACCCTGTTTCGTCCAGACTGGGGGCGATGACGGCGCGCGCCTACGTCGGTCTGGGAAGCAATCTCGGAGACCGGGACGCAACCCTCCTGCGCGCCCTCGAGCTCCTCGCCGGGGAGACGGGGGTGGCTGTGGCCTCGGTCTCGGCCTTCCGCGAAACAGAGCCCGTCGGCTACGTCGACCAGCCCCGCTTCCTGAACGCCGTCGCCGCCGTCGACACAGACCTGCCCGCGCGTGAGCTCCTGGCTCGGCTCCTCGGCGTCGAACGCGCGCTCGGGCGTCGGAGGGACGGGCCGCGGTTCGGCCCACGCACCGTCGACCTCGATCTGCTCCTCTACGGAGACGCCACGATCGAGGAGCTCGGGCTCTCGGTTCCCCATCCACGCCTCGCGGAGCGGCGCTTCGTCCTCGAGCCCCTCGCCGAGCTGGACCCGGCGCTGGTGCTTCCGGACGGGCGAAAGATCGTTGACCTGCTGCTCCAGAGCTAGAATCAGCGCCATGTCCCACCTCGACGAGCTGGACGAGTACGAGGCGGATCTCGAGCTTCGCCTGAAGCGGGAGTACACGGCCGTCTTCGGCCTCTTCCGCTACTGCGTGGTCACGCAGGACTCGACGTACCTCTGCAACCACCTCGACCTGAAGGTCCTGCCCCAGACGAGCTACCCGTTCTTCCATCTGCGCATGGACGACGTCTGGGTCTGGGACAAGAACCGCCCCAGCCGGATCATCCCGCGTGCCGAGGTCTACACCTCGAGCGACGTGACGATCGAGGAGCTCCGTGCGGAGGGCGACTCGCCGCCTCTCACCGCCGAAACGCTCGCCGAGAAGCTCGGCGAGCCTCTCGCAGGTGAGGACGAGACAGCCTAGCGCCCTCGGATTCTTAGGATGTGCCGATGCTCCTCGTCGTCGACGTCGGCAATACGCAGACCGTCCTCGGGCTCTACGACGGCGGATCGCTCACCGAGCACTGGCGCGTGGCGACCGAGGCCGACCGGACCGCGGACGAGCTCGCCGTCCTCCTCGCCCGGCTGCTCGAGCTTCGCGACAGTGGCTTCGAGGACGTGGCCGGCGTCTGCATCGCGTCGACGGTGCCTGCGCTCGTTCGTTCCTACGCCGAGCTCTGCGAGCGCTACGTCGAGGCGCCCCTCCTCGTGGTCGGCCCGGGCGTCAAGACGGGCATCCCGATCCTCTACGACGATCCTCGCGAGGTGGGCCCCGATCGGATCGTGAACGCCGTGGCGGCACGCGAGCGCTTCGGCGCGCCGTGCATCGTCGTCGACTTCGGGACCTCCACGAACTTCGATGCTGTCTCCGCCGCGGGTGAGTACGTCGGCGGTGTCCTGGCGCCCGGGGTCGAGGTCTCGATGGACGCACTCTTCGCCCGCGCGGCGCGGCTCACCAAGGTCGACTTCGTCGCGCCGGAGCAGGCGATCGGAAAGACAACCACGCAGGCGCTCCAGGCGGGCGTCGTCTACGGGTTCGCTGGCCAGGTGGACGGCATCGTCGGCCGCATGCGTGCCGAGCTGGGGGAGGAAGCACACGTGGTCGCGACCGGCGGGCTTGCCGCGCTCATCGCGCCGCATTCCCAGACCATCCAGGATCTCGAGCCGCTCCTGACGCTGGTGGGCCTGCGCCTGGTCTGGGAGCTGAACGCTTAGTAGCTGCTAGAAGAGGCTCTGGCTCTCGGAGCGCTTGACGACGACCTTGTCCAAGTGCGCGCGCTGGAGGGGATTCACCCAGACCGAGTGCACCCAGGGTCGCCGGAGGAGCATCGTCCGGCCGTAGGCCAGCGGCACGATCCCGGCTCGCTCGGTCACCCAGAGGCGATCGATCTCGTGGTAGAGGCGCATGCGCTCATCCTGATTTCCGAGCGACCGTGCCTCGTCGAGCTTCTCCAGGATCTCGTCGTCGCTGTAGAAGGGCCAACCGGTCTGGAAGAACCCACGGAAGACGCCGTCAGGATCCGGGTAGTCGGCCGACCAGCCGGCAACCCACGCCTGGGCGGTCCCGATCGCGCACGGGTCCGGCAGCCCGGTCTGGGCCGTCACCGTAACCTTGGCCCCGATGGCTGCCCATTGCTCCGCGAGCGTCTCGCCGAACTGGAACCAGCTCGGGACGAGGACCTCGATCGGAGGAAGTCCGCGGCCCTCCGAGTACCCGGCCTCCGCCAGGAGCTCGCGCGCGCGCTCGGGGTCGTACTCGAGGGCGAGCCGGTGCGAGTGTCCCGGCATCGCGGGAGGGATGGAGCCGCCCCTGGTCGCCGGCCGGTTGATGCTGTTCGTGCCGGCGACGAGCGCCTCTCGGTCGACGGCATGCGCGAACGCCTTTCGGAGGTGGAGGTTCGAGAACGGAGCTTCATCGGCGCGAAAACCGAGGTAGCCGAGCCAGAGCTCCGGTACGACGTCGGCCACGGTCTGAGGGGCGTCGCGCATGCTCTTGTCATAAACGGGAAGCAGGTCGTACTGGCCCTCTCGCCAGCGCTCCGAGGCTTCCAGTGACTTCGTCTTGAAGTCGAAATGGAGCTCTCGCACGTTGCCTCGGGGCTCGACCCAGTGCGGGTTCGCCACGAGCAGCGCGTGGTCGTCGTCGAGCTCCGAGAGCATGAACGGCCCGTTCCCGACGAGGTTCTCCGGCTTCCGCCAGTCCTCTCCAAGCTCCTGGCACTTGTGCTTCGGCCAGGGGAACGACCAGGCGGAGGCGAGGATGTACGGGAAGAAGTTGCGGGGCTCCCGCAAGCGCACCTCGAGCGTGCGCTCGTCCAGTGCAACCGCAGACTCGACGTCCTCCATCATGAACGCGGTGCGCGTCTTCTCCTCGCGCATGCTCTGCCACGCGAAGGCGAAGTCCTCGGCCGTGAGCGGTTCGCCGTCGCTCCAGCTACATCCTTCGCGCAGGCGGAAGAGGTAGGTCAGGCCGTCGCTCGAAACGCGGAAGTTGTCCGCCATGGCCGGAACCACGTTCAGGTCGCCGTCGATCATGAGGAGACCGCGGAAGAGATGCTCCGTGAAGTACGCCCCGTCCGTTGTGTAGACGTCGCCCGGCACGAATGCGTCCGGCTTCGTGACGGCCGTCGAGATGCTCTCGGTCGGCTCGACCTGCGGCGGATCCTCGACCCGGCAGCAGAACGCCTCGTCGTAGAGCTCCTCGGCCTCCTCGAAGTTGAAGGCGAGGTGTTGCGCGAGGGCCATCTTGAACAGCGTGTCTCGTGCCCGCCGCTCGTCACCGAGCTGCGCCAGGAAGTCGCGCGCCTTGCGGTAGTGCTCGAGGGCCTCC
>JBPCPR010000174.1:0-5621 GCA_050998925.1 Gaiellaceae bacterium | reverse complement strand
GGAGGTGTCGTGCGCCATCGGGCACCGGGGCAGGTTACCCCGTGGCCGCGGCCACGTAGGCGGGCAGGTCGACCACGATCCGCGTGCCTCCTGCGCCGCCCTGGTCGACCGTGAGCCGGGCGTTCAGGACCCGGACCCGCTCCTCGATGTCCTCGATCGACCCGCGTCGCCGCTCTGCGACGCCGTCGTCGGCAACCTCGAGGCGGTAGCCACCGTCGTCCACGGCGCCGACGCTCACCGTGATCTCCTTCGGTTTTCGCTGGACGGCCTGGTCCAGAGACTCCCGGATGATCTGGTAGAGCTCGACCTGCGCCTTCTCGGCCAGGCGCTCGCCGTCCTTGACGTCGACCGCCACCCGGATGCGCTGCGACGCCTCGATCTGATCGCCGACAGCCTGCACGGCTGCCTCGAATCCCTGGTCGCGGAGAACGAGCGGCTCGAGCGCAAAGGAGAGGTCGCGGAGGGTGCGGATCGTCTCGCGCTCCCGGGCGAGCGCGGTCGTGACGACCTTTGCGGCGTCCTCGTAGCGGCCGTCCTCGATCGCTGCGAGCGCCGCGTCGTGCATGAGCGCCACCCCCGACATCGTCGAGAGCGGCCCGTCGTGCAGCCAGATGGACAGACGCCGGCGCTCGTCCTGCTCCGCGTTGATGAGGCGGTCGGTCAGTCGCAACCGGTCGGCTTCGCGCTCCTGGGCCTCTGCGAGAAGACGAGCGTTCTCCACGGCATGGGAGGCGAAGTCGGCGAGCATCGTCGCGCGGATCACGTCCCAGCGGCGGAACGGCTTTCGCCGCCTGAGCTCCAGGCTGGCGATCGGCTCGCCGCGGACTGCGAGCGGGACGCGCATCACCCCGGGGGCCGGCTCGCCGGCGTCCACGGTGCCCTCATCCAGCCGGACCTCGTCGGCGTCGAAGAGCCGCCGCGCCTCCACTGCCGTCCGCTCCAGGATCTCGTTCGGCTCGTGCGAGCCGGAGACGGCCGCGATCGAATCGACTAGCGACTCGAGAAAGCTCGCCTGCGCCTGCAGCTCGTCCTCGGCGACGCCGTGGCGGCGCCGTTCCTGCACGATGAGCGTTGCTGCAAACGCTCCCGCGAACGCCAGCCCGACGATGAGCCCGACTCCCGTCAGCGTTGCGTTGTCCAGGGCGAGCCCGATCGCTCCCGCAGTGGCGCCGAGCGCGGTCGCGACGACGAACGCCGGCGCGAGGGATCGCGACGCGCCGCTAATCGATGATCGCTTCGCGAAGCGCGATCGCGACTGCATGGGTGCGGGTGTCGGCCTCGAGCTTGGCAAGGATGTGGCGCACGTGGCTCTTCACGGTCTCCTGGCTGATGAAGAGCTTCGCCGCGACGTCGGCGTTCGACATCCCGTCGGCCAGGAGCTGCAGGATCTCGCGCTCGCGCACCGTGAGCATCTCCTCGCGCTCGCGCGTCAGGAAATCGGGCATGAGAGCGGGATCGACGTAGCCCTCGCCACTGGCGACCTTCTCGATCGCGCGGAGGAGGGTCGAGTGCGGCGCCTCTTTCAGGATGTAGCCCTTCGCGCCCGACTCCAGGCCGCGCCCGAGAAGGCTCCGCTCACCGTAGGCCGTGAAGATGAGCACGTTCGTGGCCGGGAGTCGTTCGCTCAAGATCTTGGTCGCCTCGAGCCCGTCCATGCCGGGCATGCGGACATCCATGATCATGACATTTGGCTTGTGTCGCTCCGTGATCGCGATCCCGCTAGCCCCGTCGGATGCTTCTCCGATCACGCGGACGTGCGGCGAGCGGGAGAGCGAGAGGCGCAGGCCTTCGCGGACCACCTCGTGGTCGTCGGCGATCAAGCACGTGATCTCGTCAGGCACCGGCAACAGCTCCCGAGTTCATAGTCGGGCGAAAGCCGGGCGAACTTTACAGTTGCCCGCGTGAGAGCGGTTTCCGGACTCCTGGTCGACCCCCTCGACGGCGCGTACCCGGGCGTCGTCCGGATCGAGGCGGATCGCATCGTCTCGGTCGAGCGAACGGAGGCCGCGGGAGGGGAGTTACGCGTCTTTCCGGGCTTCGTCGACCTCCAGGTCTACGATCCGGCCCCGCTCCTGCAAGTGGGCGTGACCGGGTATCTCCTCGCGACGCGGGAACTCGTGGAGCCGCCGGATGCAAACTGCCTCGGACTTCATCTCGAAGGGCCCTTCCTGAACCCGGAGGCCGCGGGGGCGATCCCCGTCCGCGAGCTCACTCCCGTCGATCTCCGCGCGCTCGAAAGCTGGCTCGCCGACGGCTCCGTGCGGATGATGACCCTCTCCCCCGAGCTTCCCGGCGCGCTCGAGGCCGTTCGCCTCCTCGCGGCGAGCGGGGCGGTCGCCGGGCTGGGTCACACCCATGCGAACGCGGCCGTGACGCGGGCCGCCGTCGACGCGGGAGCGCGCTTCGCCACGCATCTCTGGAACGCCGTCGCTCCGCTCCGAGCACGCTCGACCGGGCCCGTGGCCGAGCTGCTCCTCGACGAACGCGTGACGCTTGGCCTCATCTCGGACGGACACCATCTGCACCCTCGGGTCGAGGAGCTGACCGTGCGCGTGGCCGGTCCGGGCCGGATCGCGCTCACGAGCGACCTCGTCGAGCCGCCGGCCCACTCGCCGGACGGAAAGCTCCGCGGCGGTTCGGTGGCAGGCGCCGCTCTCGTCCGCCGGATGAGCCGCTTCGGGCTTGCGGAGGCGGCCCGGATGTCCTCGCTCGTGCCAGCGCTCGTCCTCGGCCTCGCGGACAGGGGCCGCCTGGCCCCTGGCTACTGCGCCGACCTCGCGATCCTCGACTCGAGCTTTCGCCCGCTCGAAACCGTCTGCGGGGGCGAATCTGCCTGGACCGTGCGCTATCCTGAGACCACGTAGTGGACGAGATCCCGCCTAGTACCCGCGCCCGGGAAAGCCGGGCGTGACTCTTACCATCCAGATCGTCGCCGCGCTCCTGCTGGTCGTTGCCAACGGGTTCTTCGTCGCGACCGAGTTCGCAGTGGCGCGCATCCGCGTCACCCAGGTCACCGAGCTCGAGGCCGAAGGACGGCCGGGTGCCCGCTCGCTCCGCCACGCTGTCGACCACCTGGACTCGTACCTGGCGGCCTGCCAGCTCGGGATCACGATCGCAAGCATCGGTCTCGGCATCGTCGGCAAGCCCGCCTTCGAGACCCTGATCGACCCGGTCTCTGAGCCACTCGGCGACGCGACCGGTATTGCCGCCTATGGCCTTTCGTTCGCCTTCGCATTCGGCGTCGTCACGCTCCTCCACGTCGTCTTCGGGGAGCTGGCGCCGAAGAGCCTCGCGATCGCGAGGACCAGCCGGACGGCGCTCATGATCGCGCCGCCGATGCGGCTCTTCTACATCAGCACGAAGCCGTTCGTCGATTTCTTCAACTGGATGGGTAATCTCGTCCTGAGGCCGTTCGGGATCCCACCCGCACGGGAGGTGGGCCACGCTCCGCACTCCGAGGACGAGCTCCGGCTCCTCTTACGCCAGAGCCTCGCGGAGGGCTTGATCGATCCGGGCGAACGGGAGTTCGCCGAGAACATCTTCTCCTTCGGTGAGCGGCGTGCGAGGCAGATCATGGTTCCGCGGCCCCAGGTCGTCTATCTCGGCGCCGAACTGACTCTCGTCGAGGCTGCCCGTGAGGCGACCGCGAGCGGTCACTCGCGGCTGCCGCTCTGCGAGCCTGAAGGCGGGCTCGACGCGGTCATCGGCATCGTCCACGGCCGGGACTTGCCCGCGGCGATGGTTTCCTCGTCCGAGACCGGTCTGCGGGAGCTCGCGCGTCCTGTCGATCGCGTCTCGGAGCAAACACTCCTCGACGAGCTCCTCACCCGGCTCCGGCGCAACCGGCGACACCTCGCGCTCGTGGTCGACGAGCACGGAACGGCCACCGGGCTGGTGACGCTCGAGGACATCCGGGAGGAGATCGTGGGCGAGATCACCGACGAGTTCGATCCCGAGAAGGCGGCGCTCGCCCGGCAGGACGGATTCGTGACCGTGCCGGGCCACACGCCCGTGGACGTGGTCGCAGACGCGCTCGAGCTCGACATCGCGGAGGCGCACGAGGCGACCATCGGCGGCCACGTCGTGGCCCGGCTCGGCCGCCTTCCGGATGAGGGCGAGCGCATCATGATCGACGGCAGCGAAGTGGAGGTGATCCGCGTTGGAGAGGGCCTCGTGGAGGAGCTCCAATTCGAAGTTCCAGCCGGCGCGAGTGAGACGCCGTGACCGTCTTTCTGGAGATCCTCGCGGTCGGGGCCCTCGTCCTGGTGAACGCGATCTTCGTCGCCGCCGAGTACGGGCTGGTAACCGCTCGCCGTGCGCGCCTCGAGGAACGTGTCAGGAACGGCAGCCGGGCGGCCCGGACTGCTCTTCGGCTCATGGACACGCCGGTCCGGTTCATCTCGACCGTGCAGGTGGGGATCACGATCTCCGGGATCATGCTGGGCGCGCTCGGGGAGCCCCTCGTCTCCCGCTACTTCGACTTCCTTCCGCGTTCGGTCGCCTTCGTGATCGCGTTCCTCGTCTTGACCTACCTGAGCGTCGTGCTCGGGGAGCTCGTGCCCAAGACCGTGACTCTGCAACGAGCCGAGACGGTCTCCGTGCTGCTCGCGATCCCGCTCGACTGGCTCGGGAAGATCAGCTACCCGCTCGTGTGGTTCCTCCAGGTCTCCGGGAACACCGTGTCGCGCCTGTTCGGGATCCAGCCTGCGCCGGCGGGCGTCCTCGCCCACACGGAGGAGGACATCCGCCACATCGTCGCCGAGGCCGAGGAGAAGGGAGTGATCGAGGAGGCCGAGGAGGAGATGCTCTACAAGGTCTTCGACTTCGCCGACAAGGAGGCGCACGAGGTGATGGTGCCGCGCCCCGAGGTCGTCGCCCTCTCCGTCGACCTTCCTCCCGTTCAGTGTTTGTCGTCCCTCATCGACTCTCCGTACACGCGCTACCCCGTGTACCGCGGCTCGCTCGACCACGTCCTGGGCATCCTGCACGTTCGCGACCTCTTCTCGGCCCTCTACGACCGGGGGATCGAGAACGTCGACGTGGAGTCGCTCGTCCGACCCGTCATGTTCGTCCCCGAGACGAAGGATCTGGCCGCGCTCCTGGCCGAGTTCCGCAAGGCCAATCAGCACCTTGCCGTCGTGGTCGACGAGTACGGCGCCTTCGAGGGAATCGTGACCCTGGAGGACCTGCTGGAGGAGATCGTGGGTGAGATCGAGGACGAGTACGACCTGCCCGACGAGTCCGTGGAGCGCCTGGACGACAACCGAATCCGGATCGACGGCACCTTCCCGATCGACGACTTCAACGAGCAGTTCGGCCAGGAGCTCCCGCAGGAGGACTACCACACTGTCGCGGGCTACGTCTTCGGCCAGCTGGGCCGGGTGGCCGAGCCCGGCGACGAGGTCGTGCGCGACGGTCTCCGGTTCGAGGTGGTGGACGTCGACGGCCCGCGCATCGAGCGGCTCGAGGTGGAGTTCCACGACGAGGAGCGCGAGGCTACGCGGGCGGCAGTCGCCTCCAGCGAGTAGTGCGCTTCGCTTCGGGCCACGATCCGCACGTCCTGCCCCCCGACCTCCCGGTCCCGGAGGACGACGGTGCGTGTGAACACCTGCTCGGTGAGC
>JBPCPR010000144.1:0-12135 GCA_050998925.1 Gaiellaceae bacterium | reverse complement strand
CGACCGTGAGCGCGCCGAGCGTCCCACGGCAGGTGCGCTCCTTGGCGAGCGCCGTGGGCGCTGTCGCGAGAGCGGTTGTCGCCGAGACAAGCGCCGCCGCGGACACGAGCTTGAGGTGCTTCACCATCGAATTGCTCCCTTCCATTGAAGATGAGACGTCAGTACTGGCTTGATCAGCCTTCCCGCGGGCGATGAGGCGGATGTGAGGGGGGAATGAGACTTCTATTACCGTGCTTACGAGCCGGGTAGGCAGCGGCGCGGCCGGCAGGAAACGAGGCATGCGGCGTAAAGGACCCACGTCCATGCTTCGCAGGCTGTTTTTCATCGTGCTCGCGGCGACCCTCGTTCTCGTTCTCGCCGACGTGGGTTCCGCTCTGAAGCCCCAGGTGGCAGGGCTGCAGGTTGCGCTGCGCGCGCACGGCGTCTACGGCGGTCCCGTGGATGCGGGGCGTGGGCCGAGGACGGTGCGAGCCATCAGGAAGTTCCAGCGACGGGCCGGGCTACCCGCCGACGGCGTCGCGGGCCGAAAGACCCGACGCGAGCTCGGCCGGCTCGGTCGGCCTCTCTTCGGCAAGCGCGTGCTCGAGCAGGGAGCCGTGGGCTGGGACGTGAGCGTCCTCCAGTTCCTGCTCGCCCGTCAAGGCTTTCGCGTCGGATCCTTCGACGGAGGCTTCGGACCTCGCACCGTCGAGGCGACACGTGCGTTCCAGACCTGGGTCGGTCTCGGACCGGACGGCGTGGTCGGCCCGGCGACCAGGCGGGCTCTCCGCGTCGCGCCGAACTCGCTCGCGAACCGCGCTCGCGTCCGCCGCACCCTCGTGCGCTGGGCCCGGCACTACCACGTGCGTCCCGAGCTCGCACGCGCGCTCGCCTGGGTGGAGTCGGGCTTTCAGCCGGCCGTCGTGTCGCCGGTCGGTGCCTGGGGTGTCATGCAGGTCATGCCCCAGACGTGGGTGTTCGTCGAGTCTCTGATCGGCCCGGTGCCGAAGACGCCAGCAGGGAACATCCGTGTCGGCGTCCGCTACCTCCGGTACCTCCAGCACGAGTTCCGCGGCAGCGAGCGGAAGGCTGTGGCCGCCTACAACCAGGGGCCGGCGTCGCTACGGGAGCGTGGCATCTACCGGGAAACACGACGCTTCGTCGCCGCGGTGCTCGGTCTCGCCACACGCCTATAGGGCGCGGCGATTAAGCTCAAGGTCTCATGGCTCCGCCAACCCGCACCGACGCCTACGGCCGGCTTCGGCGCGACGGCTTCAGCACGAGCTGGCTGGCAGCCCGCCTCGGGATCCAGCCCGAGCGGGTCGACCTCGCCCGACGAGACGGATGGATTCTCGGGGTCCGCTCGCCCGGGACCCAGGATTACTACTTCCCCGCCTGGCAGTTCGACCGCGAGGGGCAGCCGCTGCCGGTCGTACGGCGTGTGATCGCGGCGGCGCGAGCGCGCGGGCTGGATGACGAGCGCCTCTTCGAGATCCTCTCGACGCGGGCGGGCCTCGTGGGCGGGAAGCCGCTTGCGCAGGGCGTACGGGACGGCGACGAGGCGCAACTCCTCGCGGCCGTCCGCGCCGCACAGCCGTAGGCAGCACAGTGACGTCGCTTCGCCGAGCCCTGTACCCGGTCTGGCTCGCCGGGTCGCGACTTCGGGCACGCGGCGGTCGCAGCCTCCTGGTCGTTCTCGGCGTGGCGACGGGAGCCGCAGCCCTCGCGGCGGTCCTGGCGGGGAGCGTCGTCGCACAGGACCGGAGCCTCGCCGGCGCGACGGCGGCCGTCCCGGACCTGGGTCGGCAGGTCCGCGCCGGGTGGCTCGGCATTCCCACGCTTCCCGACGAAGAGGAGCCGGTCCTCGACCGACGAGCTCGCCGGGCGCTCGGGAGCGTTCTCCCGGGACTGGTGACGGAGGTCGTGACCTTCCGCCAGTCGACGCTCGGCGGTGCGTTCATCGCGCTCGCAGGTGCCGACGGTCTCTCTCGGTGGGTCCACGTTGCGTCGGGTCGGCTCCCGCGGCGTTGCGACGCCGCGCGATGCGAGGTGCTTCAGATCGGCGGGCAGGGTGAGATCCCGAGCGTCCCCGGGCTCCCTCTGGTGTGGGTCGGGACCGGCCGCCTCGCTACGACGGCCCTGTTCGGAGACTTCTTCGGCCCGCCGGCCAACGCCTTCGTCCGCAGCGCCGTGGGCTTCCGCGAGAAGCCTCTGCCGCCGCTCCTCGTGGCGGAGGGCGTCGACGGGCTCGTCGAGCTCCCGGAGCTCGCTCCTGTCTACCGAAGCTACGCCTGGATCCTCCCGATCGACCCGGACGCCGTGCATCCGTGGGACGTCACAGAGCTCGAACGCAGGGTCAGGAGCGCGCGCTCCGAGCTTCAGGCCAGCACGATCGCCAGCTCCTGGGAGCTGAAGGCTCCACTCGAGGAGCTCGCGGCCGCGCGCGAGGAGGCGAGCGTCTCCGGCCGGCGCCTCTTGCTGATTGGAGGGGAGGCGGCAGCGCTCCTCCTCGCGTTTGCGGCACTCGCGGCGACGAGGCTCCGGCGTGACGTGGCCGCAGCCAGGATCCGTCTGGCCTGGTTCGGCGCCCGCCGCTGGAAGCTCGAGCTCGAGACAGCCGCAGAGTCGGCCGGGCTCGCGCTCGCCGGCGCGACGATCGGCTGGCTTGCCGGCCTGGGCCTCGGCACCCTCGTGGCTCACCGGGCGGGGTCGCCCGCGAGCGACGTGCTTGGCCACTCGGCGCTATCGGCCGGCGGTCTCGCGCTCGGCGGGGCCCTGGCGGCCGCCGCCGCCATGATCCTGTTCGCGGCCGTCCGCAGCGGGCGCGGGCGGTCGGGACGATCCGGGCCGACGCCGGTCGACCTCGTCGCGCTGGGCGCCCTGGCCGTCGTCATCGTTGGCGCAGCACGAGGAGATGCGGATTCCGTGGGCGCGGCCTCGGCCGGCGGGACCGGGCTCTTCCTCCTGCTTCTCCCCGGCCTCGTCGCCTTCATCGCAGCGGTAGTGCTCGTGCGCGTGCTCGAGCCCGCCCTCCGGCTCGGCGAGCGGCTCGTGCGGAGACGGTCGGTCGCGGCGCGGCTCGCCTTCCTCTCGCTCGCGCGTAATCCTGGACACGCGGGAGTGGCGGCCGCGTTCCTCGTCGTCTCGCTCGGCCTCGCGCTCTTCGCGGAGACCTACCGGTCGACGCTCGTGCGCGGCCAAGCCGACCAGGCCGCCTTCACGCTCCCGGCGGACTTCGTGCTTCGGGAGCTCCCGACGTCGCCGGCTCGCGTGGCGGACGTGGCCACACCGGCAGCACTTGCGGGCCTCCGCACCGATCCTGTCGCAGTCATCCGCCGCTCGGGGAACGTCAGCGGGCTCAACACGGGTCGCGGGGTGAACCTCCTCGGGCTGCCTGCGTCCCGGGTGCCGGGGATCGACGGCTGGCGCAGCGACTTCTCCGGAAGCTCGCTCGACACACTCGCCCGGAGGATCGCGCCGAGGCAGCCGGCCGCGATGCGGGGACCGCTCCTGCCCGAGAACGCGCGCGTCCTCCGGTTCCAGGCCACGGCCGCGGAAGGCTCGGTCTCGCTCGTGGCCAACGTCAGAACTCCGGCGGGAGGCTTCCTCGTGCTCGACCTGGGCGAGGTGAAAGGGAGGACGAGGACGACCCTGCAGGCACCCATCCCCCCTGCTGCTCGGGGCGGGCGCATCGTCGCGCTGACGCTGAACCCGCCGCCTGGGCAGGACGAGCGGGCCGATCATGACATCGGTCGGGGAGTGGAGGACGGGATGCTCACCCTCGAGCCACCGGAGGTACTCGATGCGGCCGAAAGCCCGGTGCCGCTCGTGGTCGACTATGCCGAGTGGATCGGTGTCTTCCACGTCGAGCCTTCGGTGTCGGGCGACTCGGTCCGGCTGGACTACACGCTGTCCAACGACGCGGTCAGCCGCTTCCGTCCCAGACAGCCGAGCGACGAGGAGGCGGTGCGGGCGATCGTCTCGCCGCGGCTCGCCGCCGCCGCCGGTCGCGACGGACGCCTGCCCCTCCAGATCGCCGACCAGCAGCTCGTCGTCCAGGTCACCGGCACCGCCGCCCGGTTCCCGGGCGTGTCGGGCGACTTCGCGGTGGCGGACGCGGGCCTCCTCGAGAGCGCGCTCAACTCGACGCTGCCCGGCTCGGGGACGGTGAACGAGCTCTGGGTGGACGCGCCGGTGGAGGAGCCGGCATTCGAGGCCGCTCTCCGCACCGGGCCGTTCGGCGCGCTCGACCTTCAGTCTCAAACGGCCAGGGAGCAGGGGCTGCGCGCCGACCCGCTCGCGCGCGGCACTCTTCTGACGCTCGTCGCTGCGGCGCTGGTTGCGCTCGCGCTCGCACTCGTCGGGTTGGTGCTCGGCGTCGTGAGCGACCTCCGGGACGAGCGAGGCGAGCTCTTCGACCTGGAGGCTCAGGGCGCCGCACCCTCTCTGCTTCGCAGGCAGGCGCGCCTGCGGGCAGCCGTGGTCGCCGGCGTCGGTATCGCCGGTGGGCTCCTGACAGCGGTCGTCCTCAGCCGTGTCGTGGTGGATCTCGTCCGGCTGACTGCGAACGCGACCCAGCCGGAGCCGCCGCTCAGGCTGGCGGTCGACTGGCCGCTCATCGGGCTGGCCGTCGGCGCTTACGCCGTAGTGGCGGCGCTCCTCGTCGCGCTCGCGACACGGACTGCGTTCAGGTCGAGCGCGGTGCCGAGGCGCGTGCCGGAGGTCGCGGCGTGACGCCGGCGGTCGAGGTTCGCGACCTCTTCCGTGTGCACGCGGGAGCGGGCGGAGGTGTCGCAGCGCTGCAGGGGCTGACGCTGACCGTGCCAGAGGGGGAAGTGTGCGTCGTCCTCGGCCCGAGCGGGTCTGGGGAGACGACGCTGCTCCGCATTCTGGCGGGTCTGGACCGGCCTTCGGCAGGAACCGCTCGGGCGCTCGGACTCGACCTGACGACGCTGGGGCCACGGCAGCGGGCGGCCTACCGGTCTGCCTCGCTCGGCTACGCAGATCAGCACTACTGGCGAGCTCTGGCGGGTGAGCTCACGGCGCGGCGGCTCGTGGGCGTCCAGCTCGGGCTCGCGGGGGCCTCCGCGACGGAGAGAGACGTCCGCGCGGACGAGCTGCTCGAGCGCGTTGGCCTCCTCGACCGGCGCGACGCGCATCCGCGCGAGCTCTCGGGCGGCGAGCAGCAGCGGATCGCGGTGTGCGCGGCCGTGGCCCACCGGCCCAGGCTCCTCCTCGCCGACGAGCCGACCGGTGAGCTGGATGCCGCTAACGCTGCGGTCGTCTACGAGTTGATCGGAGAGCTGGCGCGCGAGCATGGGACGACGACGCTGATCGTGAGCCACGATCCGGAGTCGGCAGCGATCGCGGACCGCGTCGTGCGCGTCCGGGACGGGCGTGTCGCGGGCGAGGCCGCGCTCGCAGCGGGAGAGGACGAGGCGATCGTCGTCGGCCGGGGCGGCTGGCTCCGGCTCCCGGACGAGTACCTGCGCCGGGCCGGAATCCGGGAGCGGGCGACGGCCGAGCTCACGGAGGCCGGCGTCCTCGTCTCCGCCGCGGGCGAGGAGCGCCTACTCGCCGCCGACCCGGTCGAGGAGGGCGCCCGCGCGCAAGACGGTGATGCCGTCGCCGAGGTCGAGGCCGTCACCCGTCGCTTCGGCACCCAGCTCGCGCTCGAGGACCTGACCGCGTCCTTCGCGCCCGGCCGGCTGGTAGCGGTGACCGGCCCGTCCGGTTCCGGGAAGACGACCCTCCTGCATCTGCTGGCAGGGCTCGACCTGCCCTCCGAGGGCGAGGTGGTCGTCTGCGGCGAACGCGTTTCGGCCCTCGACCGTTCGGCGCGCGCCGAGCTTCGCCGGCGGCAGCTTGCGCTCGTCGGACAGGAGCCGGGCCTCACCCCGTTTCTCTCCTCACGGGAGAACGTCGAGCTCGTGCTGGCGCTTCGAGGCGTCGAGCCGGACGAGGCGGCCGCGCGAGCCACGGCTGCCCTGGCCACGCTCGGGCTCGCGGACCGGAGCGAGCAGCGCGTCGCGGATCTCTCGACCGGAGAGCGGGAGCGCGTCGCCATCGCCCGGGCCGTGGCGGCGCAGCCGGCGCTTCTCCTCGCCGACGAGCCCACGGCGCGCCTCGACCAGGCGAACGCCCTCGCCGTCGGGAACCTCCTTGTGCGACTCGCGCGGGAGACCGGCGCAGCGGTGGTATGCGCGACGCACGACCCGCTGGTGATCGAGCAGGCGGATTCGGAGCTCGCGCTCGGCTCGGCACGGCGTCGGGCGCCTGTCGCCCGGAAGTAGGGTCAGGACGTGGTCGAGAGGACCTCGCCGGAGGAGAGGACGAGGCCGTCCTCGCAGCGGGCCTCCACGAGCCCGGCGCCGAACTGCTCCCGGTAGAGGGAGGCGTAGAGGCCTCCCAGCTCGAGGAGCTCTTCGTGCGGCCCTCGCTCGACGATGCGGCCGCGGTCGAGCACGAAGATGACGTCCGCCGCGAGGATCGTCGACAGGCGGTGGGCGATCGCGATCGTCGTCCGCTCGGCCATGAGAGGCTGGAGCGCGCCCTGCACGAGTCGCTCACTCGCGGTGTCGAGCGCCGAGGTCGCCTCGTCGAGGATCAGGATGCTCGGATCCTTGAGGAGAACCCTGGCGATCGCGAGCCGCTGCTTCTCGCCTCCGGACATCCGGTAGCCACGCTCGCCGACGACGGTGTCGTACCCGTCGGAGAGATCGACGATCCGCTCGTGGATGAACGCCGCCCGAGCGGCCGACTCGAGCTGGTCGTCGGAGGCGTCCGGCCGGGCATAGAGGAGGTTCTCGCGGACGGTCGCGTGAAACAGATAGGTCTCCTGCGTGACCATGCCGATCAGCTCGGCAAGCGAGGCGAGGGCGATCTCGCGGACGTCACGCTCGTCGATCGACACCGACCCGCCGGTCACGTCGTAGAGCCGTGGCACGAGGTAGGAGATCGTCGTCTTGCCGGCTCCGCTCGGGCCGACGATCGCGGCGAGCTGCCCGGGCTCGATCTGGAGCGACACGTCCTCGAGCGTCCAGACCCGCGTCGGCCGAGGCAGCTCCTCGTCGCCGTTCGAAGCCTCCACCTCGGGCGCGAGGCCGGGCGGGAGCGCCGGCTCCTCGTAGCGGAAGTACACGCGGTCGAAGCGGACGGCGCCACGAACCCGGTCACGCGACACCGTCTTCGCCTCGGGCGAGTCGACGATGTCGTGCTCGAGGTCGAGGTACTGGAAGATCCGCTCGAAGAGCGCAAGGGACGACTGGATCTCGGTCGAGACCTGGAGGAGCGAGCCGACCGGGAAGAGGAGCCTCGTCTGGAGCGCCGTGAACGCCACGATCGTGCCGGCGCTGATCCCCGTGCCCCCTCCACCCGCGATGACGAGGCCGGCGACCAGGTAGACGAGCGCCGGGGAGACCGAGAAGAAGGTCTGGACGATCGCGAAGAACCCGCGGCCAGTCATCTGCTGGCGCACCTGGAGCTCCGCGAGCCGGCGGTTCTCCGCCCGGTACTGGTCGATCCCGGTCTGCTCGCGCGCGAAGACCTTGGAGAGGAGGACGCCGGAGACCGAGAGCGTCTCCTCCGTCAGCGCCGAGAGGTTCGCCATCGTCTTCTGGGTCGAGGAGGTGATCTGCCGGCGCGCCTTCCCGACGCGGTACGTCATGTAGATGAAGACCGGGACGACGCAGAGCGAGAGCAGCGTCAGCTGCCAGGAGAGGACGAGCATGGCGATGAGCGTCGAGAGGACGACGACGACGTTCGAGAGGATGCTCGAGACGGTCGTGGTCACGACGGTCTGGACGCCGCCGACGTCGTTCTGCAGGCGCGACTGGATCTCTCCCGTCCGCGTGGCCGTGAAGAAGCGGAGCGACATGCGCTGGAGGTGGGCGTAGAGCTGGTTTCGGAGGTCCTGCATGACCTTCTGGCCGACGACGCTCGTCAGGTACGTCTGGCCGACTCCGATCACGCCGCCGAGGATCGCGAGGCCGAGCATCACGCTGACGAGGACGTAGAGGAGGCTCGTGTTCGGCTCGCCCTCGGGCGGAAAGAGCGCGTCGTCGAAGACGACCTTGATCAGCAGGGGGTTGGCGACCCCCACCGCGGAGGAGACGAGGATCGCGAGCGCGACGAGGCCGACCTGGCCCCGGTAGGGGTTGAAGAGGCGGGCAACGCGCGGGACGAGCCTCTCAGCCGAGTCTCTCCGACCGTCCTCCTTCGCCGTGTCCACGCTCGGTTTCTAGCAGCGCGGCGACCGGCTGCGGGTTAGGGGTCGCGGTCCGGGGGAACACCCGTCCTGCCGGTGGCCCCAGGCCGGCGGGGGACTATTCACTCAGTCAGAAAGGACACCATGGGCATCATTGGTTGGATTCTGCTGGGCCTCTTGGCGGGGATCATCGCGAAGGCGATCCTGCCTGGGGACGACCCGGGCGGCCTCATCGTCACGACGCTGATCGGGATCGCGGGCGCTTTCATCGGCGGTCTCATTGCCAAGGCGCTCGGCTTCGGCGACCCGATCGACGAGTTCTTCGACCTGAGCACCTGGCTCGGCGCCATCATCGGCGCCATTGTCTTGCTTCTGGTCTACCGGTTGGTCGTCGGCCGCGGCCGGGCGCGCACGATCTAGCGCGTTCACGTCCTGGTAGAACGCCGGGCGTCATCACGAGGTGCAGGAAGGGCCAGGCGCGAGCCGGCCCTTGCCTGTATCCCCCCTTGGAGGGATTCGGAGAATCGACATCCAGGGCAAAGTCTGGGAAGTGTTTTTCTAGAGAGGACCTCTCTTGCGGTCAGGGGTCCTGCGGCGGACGATCGTCCTAGCGGTCGTCATCAGTTCGGCGCTCGTCGGTGCGGGTGTGGCCGATGCGGCGCGATACATCGTGCTCTTCCACGGGAAGTCGGTTCCGCGGAGCGCCGAGAGGGCAATCGCCAAGGCGGGCGGCACGCTCGTCTACAGCTACGACCGGATCGGCGTCGCCCTCGTGGACTCCGACGACCCGGCCTTCCTCTCGCGCCTCGGCAATCGCTACGGAGTGTCTTCGGCGTTCCTCAGTGACGATGACGATGACGACGAGCACGACGAAGGAGACGTCCAAAACGCGCACGAGCCGCGGCAGGGCCGGCTCCCGAACGTGCCGGCCACCGATGGAGACACGTTCTCTCCCTTCCAGTGGGACCTGCGGCAGACGGGCGTCACGGATGCCCATGCCATCACCGGCGGGAGCCCCGCCGTGCTCGTCGGCGACCTCGACAGCGGCGTCGACTACGAGCACCCGGACCTCCGTGAGAACCTCGACCTGGAGAACAGCGCTTCCTGTCTGGGCGGAGTTCCGAACCAGGCTCCCGACCCGATCACAGGTCGGCTTCCCTTCGACGACACGCTCGGGCACGGCACCCACACGGCCGGCACGATCGCCGCTGCCGACAACGGGCTCGGCACGGTCGGCGTCGCGCCGAACGTCCGCCTGGCCTCGGTCAAGGTGGCCGACTCCGCCGGGAAGATCTACCCCGAGGCTGCGATTTGCGGCTTCATGTGGGCGGCGACACACGGCTTCGACGTGACGAACAACAGCTATTCCGTCGACAAGCACGTCCTCGACCCCGCGCGGCCGGAGCGGAACGGCTTCTACTGCCGGGACGACAGAGGCGAGCGCGTCGTCATCACCGCGCTCCGGCGGGCGGTCTCCTTTGCGATGCGGCGCGGCGTGACCGTGGTCGCCTCCGCCGGGAACAACAACACCGACCTGGCGAATCCACCGGCCGGCAACCAGTGCCTGAGGCTCCCGGTCGAGCTGCCCGGCGTCGTGGGTGTGAGTTCCGAGAGTCCCATCCGCCAGAAGACCTTCAACTCGAACTACGGACTGGGTGTCATCGACCTGACGGCGCCGGGCGGCGACCCGCTCCAGCCGGCCCTGCCGCCCGCCGTCCCCATGCCGACCGGACAGGTGCTCTCGACCTGGCCGACGAGGCTGGCGGCGCAGCCCGGAGTTCGGCTCGACGGCGTAGCTCCCTACCGGAACATGTTCGGGACGTCGAGCGCGGCCGCGCACGTGAGCGGAGTCGCAGCCCTTCTGATCAGCCGCTACGGCGACAACTCACCGAGGAACGGCCGCGTGAAGCCACGCAAGGTCGCGGCCATGCTCATGTCTGGTGCGACTCCGATCGCGTGCCCGCCGAACCCGTACGTGCGAGAGGTCATCGGGCCTCCCCCGCCGCTCGGAGGCACCTACACGGCCAACTGCTACGGCCGGGACCGGTACAAC
This sequence comes from Gaiellaceae bacterium, assembly GCA_050998925.1. GTDB lineage: Bacteria > Actinomycetota > Thermoleophilia > Gaiellales > Gaiellaceae > DASQGA01. The sequence goes on along the minus strand of JBPCPR010000144.1, from coordinate 1,897 downwards.
GGCTTCTTCGGACACGGTGAGGTCAACGCCCTCGCCGCCGTCGGCGGGTAAACGCGCCGCCGGCCTTCGCCGCCGGACGCTCCTGCAGCCGCTACTCGACGGCGCCCTTCGGGCGCCGTCGAGGCACACGCTTCGGGTAACCGTCCGGCTCGGATGTGCAGGGGCGGGGCTAAGCGGCTTTGACGCCGCCCACCAGCCTCTCCACGGACGCTTTCGCGTCTCCGAAGAGCATCGTGGTCTTCGGGTTGTAGTAGAGCTCGTTGTCCACCCCGGCGAAGCCGGTGTTCATGCTTCGCTTCAGGACGATCACGTTTCGAGCGTCGTCGACGTCCAGGATCGGCATCCCGAAGAGCGGGCTCTCACGATTCGTGCGGGCGGCCGGGTTCGTGACGTCGTTGGCCCCGATCACCAGGACGACATCGGTGCGCTGGAACTCGGGGTTCGCGTCCTCCATGTCGAGGAGCTGGGGGTAGGGCACGTTGGCCTCCGCGAGGAGGACGTTCATGTGGCCCGGCATGCGGCCCGCGACCGGGTGGATGGCATACCGAACCCGCACGCCCCGGGCCTCGAGCAGGTCGGCGAGCTCCCGCGTGGCGTGCTGGGCCTGCGCCACTGCGAGGCCGTAGCCGGGAACGACCATCACCTGCTCCGCGTAGGCCAGCATGACGGCGGCGTCTTCCGGCGTGATCTCCCGAGCCATCTTCCCGTCGGCATCCGGCCCGGGCGGTGCAGCTCCGCTTCCGCCGCCCGCCGAGCCGAAGGCGCTGAAGAGCACGTTGGCGAGCGACCGGTTCATCGCGCGCCCCATCATCACCGTGAGCAGGGTCCCCGAAGCCCCCACGAGCGTCCCGCCGATGATCAGCGCCACGTTGTCGAGCACGAAGCCGGCCGACGCTGCGGCGAGGCCCGTGAATGCGTTCAGGAAGGAGATCACGACCGGCATGTCGGCCCCGCCGATCGGCAGCACGAGCATGACGCCGAACACGAACGCAGCGACCAGGAGCAGGACGATCCAGACCTGGGCCTCGGTCGCTGCGGCGGCGACCGCCAGGCCGATCGAGACGAGGAAGATCAGGGCGTTGACGACGTTCTGTGCCGGAAAGACGAGGGGACGCCCGGGCAGGAGCTCCTGGAGCTTCGCGAACGCGACGATCGAGCCCGAGAAGCTGATCGAGCCGACGAGGGCCGAGAACATGACCGCGGCGAGGATGTCTCCCGCCAGCGCCCCGCCGGGCGGCGCGAGGCGGTGAAACTCCGCGGCCGCGATCAGCGCCGCCGCGCCACCGCCGACCCCGTTGAAGAGAGCGACCATCTGCGGCATCGCCGTCATCCGAACGCGGCGGGCCGAGACGGCGCCGATCACGGTTCCGACGCCGATTCCGGCGGCGATCAGCCAGTAGGAGTCGACCTCCGGCGAGAAGAGCGTGACGACGACGGCGATCGCCATTCCAGCCGCTGCGACGAGGTTTCCCGACCGGGCGGTGGTCGGGTGCGACAGCCGCTTGATCCCGAGGATCAGCAGGATGGCCGCAACGGCGTAGGTGAGGTTGACGGCGTTCTGTCCGAGCGCCAGGAGGGGAGTCACTCAGGACCCTTGTCGGGCTTTCGCCTGAACATGTCGAGCATCCGGTCCGTGACGAGAAATCCACCGACCACGTTCACTGTTCCGAAGACGAGCGCGACGAAGGCGAGGATCTGCTCGAGCGTCGAGTCGGCGGAGCCGGCGATCAGCATCGCTCCGACGAGGACGATGCCGTGAATCGCGTTCGTCCCGGACATGAGCGGTGTGTGCAGGAGGGTCGGGACGCGGGAGATCAGCTCGATCCCGAGGAAGACGGCGAGCGCGAAGATCGTGAGGCTCGCGATCAGCTCAGGTCTCATGGGCACCCCTCGCCGG